>JAAANX010000064.1 GCA_009909085.1 Cyanobacteria bacterium GSL.Bin1
CCAGTCTTTGAGATCAATCCCCTGAATCGATTCTAAAGCCTTCTTAACTAGATCATTTGTTAATTCTAGGGTAGATAAAGGAATGGTTAGAAGCATTTGTCTCAAATTTTGATCCAGAGATTAATTGACTGTTTTGAAAGGGCGTTGCGCGATTGACCCGAAGGGTCACCGAATCGAAGATTCGATCGCTCTTCCCAATCTTTTAGTTTTTGAAAACGTTATCTGTACAATAGAATCTACTTGAGTGTACTGATCTGGCGGGGGCTCGATTTCCATCATACAGTCGGTTACTCAACAACAGTCAAAAAACGGTGATCTGACATAGTAATGATTAACCGATACAGTTAGCATTATAGTAATGAATATCGACGTGCCGGCGCAAGGCACTTGCCACGTCTTGAATGGCTGTTTTAGACGTCAGCTTCCTGCTTGACGAAAGGCACTAAATGCATCATGAAATCGCGCTTGCCAATGGGTGCTCCTGCCATGCGCATGATGTCATACGCTGTGGTTAGGTGGAAATAAAAATTGGGCATTAAAAAATCATCGACGTAGGCAAGTCCGGATAATTCTGCATACAGCCCTTGTCCAAGATCGAGTCGATGGCTCTGGTGAAGCTTAGCATCAGTAACATTGATACTTGCCACCAACTCCTTCGTCGATGAAATATCGCTCTGAGCCTCAGCGAAAGAGCCGACATCAGGATTCAAATTATCCGCCGGCTGTCCCAGACACCACAGGGCAAAGTTGCGGGGCTGATTGCAAGTAAATGCGATCTGGGTGCCGAAAGGAAACATATCGGGTGCGATACGGCGCTGTAATAGGGACTCCGCCTCGTCTCCGAAATGACTCTCCGCTACTTCTAAGAGATGACTCAACGTATCGAGCCTGGAACTGAAGATATTCTGCAATGCTGAAATTTTCTGCTTTTCCATAGAATTTTGCCTGAATCCAATTGGTGAGGCTTAACAGCCCAAGTCAAGGGCAAGGGTGAAGAAGGTAAGGTTACTCAATAACTAAGCTACCGTCTTCATTGAATTCCCAGCTCTCAGCAGAGGCGACTTCCCAGAGATGACCGTCAGGATCAGAAAAATAGCCGCTGTAACCGCCCCAAAAGACATCTTGAGCTGCCTTTTCAATTTTACCGCCAGCTTTCTTGGCTAGTTCCAACACTGTGTCTACTTCAGCTTTGGATCTGGTATTGTGAGCTAAGGTGACGCCGGAAAAACCAGACCGATGAGGGCTCAATGCAGGGGACCCCATCCGCCTCCTCTTCTGCATCTAGACGGGCAAACGATTGAGCAGCAAGCAAGACTGCATCATCATTACTCCAGTCACCAATGATATCAAAAAACTTTCAGTATATTCGTCGATGATGTCCTGACTTTTTCTGGAGATCGTACCAAATAGTTATAATATAAACGGCGGCGTAAAGACATTAGCAATGCTAACGAATTTGGCTCGTAATCGCCTCGATAATTCTCGTATTCGCTTTGGGAAACGGAAACTCGGATAATTTTTCCGGTTTCACCCAGCGGATTTCGTCACACTCGATGGGTTGAGGGTCTCCTGACAAGTAACGACAATGGTGGACGTACAACGTCACTCGGAAGTGGGTGTAAGCATGATTAATCGTAATCAGATGGTCTCCCACTTCGACAGTAATCCCTAATTCTTCTTTAATTTCCCGTTCAATACAAGCCGGAATTGTCTCTTGTTCTTCAATCTTACCGCCGGGGAATTCCCATAAGCCCCCTAGTAATCCTTCTTGCAAACGGCGATCAATCAAGATTTCTCCTTGCTGATTCCAGATGACAGCAACGCCAATTTGTTTATGAGGAAGAGGAGAGGAGGGAGTACGCATAGGGATTTCAGTTTGTAAGTTGTGTTGAAAGGCTTGACAGGAATTACGCCACGGGCAGAGCAAACAACTGGGTTGTTTTGGCGTACAAAGGGTTGCCCCTAAGTCCATCAGTGCTTGATTATAATCTCTGGGATGATTTTGATCGAGTAATTGATCCGATAATTCCCATAATTGGTTAATTGCCTTTTTCGGCGGTGTGTCTAACGCAATTAACCTTGCTAAGACTCGCTTGACATTGCCATCGAGAATGGATAAGGGTTGATTAAAAGCAGCACTGAGGATCCCACCGGCTGTAGTGCGTCCAATTCCGGGTAAATGCAGAACATCAGCCAATTGCTGAGGAAAAATACCGTTGTAGTCGTTAACGATGATTTGTGCAGCCCGGTGTAAATTGCGAGCTCTGGCATAATAGCCTAACCCTTCCCACTGTTTGAGGACCGTTTGTAGTGAACTTTCAGCAAGGGTGGAGAGGTCAGGGAACGTTTCTAGCCAACGGTAATAGTAGGGAATAACGGTTTTGACTTGGGTTTGCTGCAACATAATTTCTGCAACCCAAATTTTATAAGGATCGCTAGTTTCACGCCAAGGTAAATATCGACCTTGAGTTTGATACCATTCTCGCAGCGATCGCTGCAACGTTTTAACTTCCCTTTGCGTTAACATCCTCTGATTACTAACAAAAAATAAAGCTCGTCGGGAACGAGCTTAGAGCTAGGACAAGAAATGATTACAGTTTTATTGAGCATCATTGGATTGATTGAAGGACGAACTGTACTCAGTAGCCTGTAACGATTTTTCAAAGTTCATCCGTTGTTCGGCATTGCGCAGGAAATAGCCACTCATCATCGCTGAAGCAAGTAGTCGTCCTAAGTGTTCCCGACTCGTGGTAATACTAACATTAAACTGTTCGGAAGGAAGTCCCCCCAAAAGCCCGACAACATTCCGTTCCATCACCTGAAATACTTCTTGAGACTGGGGATGAGACAACTGTTCTACTACTTCTGGGTTCAATGATTGGACATAGTGCCAAAGATGATTATTTCCCTCTACACCGTTTTCAAAAAACTCAGAATTTTGATGCTGTTGGCTATGATTCATCATATTTGATTCTCCTTCTAGGTCCCTTGATTGATTTAACTTCAATCAAGAAAGTGTGTTATTAGCCTTAATGTCATCTTCTAACCCCTACCTTAACAATTTCTTTGTTTTTTGCCGTCTGTGAAACCGTACCTCCTAGAGTCGGATTTTTCGACCCTTTACTCATTAGAATCTTCGATTAAGGGGAGATTTATCTCATTTTAAATGGTTCATCAAAGCTCATCATATAAGGTTGACATTATTGTTTGACGCGACGACTCAGCGGAACACACATGGGAGTTCCGACTACCGGATCGGGAACAATGCGTGACTCCACCCCGAAAACTTTGGCAACCATTGTTTGGGTCATCACTTGCCCTGGCGTTCCCTGATCGTAAATCTGACCCTGCTCAATAACAACTAAATGATCGGCATAACGGGCAGCTTGATTCAAGTCATGCAAAACCATCACAATCGTTCTCCTTTGCGTTTCGTTGAGTTCAGTCAGTAAATCTAAAATTTCGATTTGGTGGGCTAAATCTAAAAATGTTGTCGGTTCATCCAACAGCAAAATTTCTGTATTTTGAGCCAGCGCCATTGCCACCCAAGCCCGTTGTCGTTGTCCGCCAGAGAGATTATCTAAAGGACGTTCTGCCAATTCGGTCATCCCTGATAAGTCTAGTGCCCAATTGACCATCGTTTCATCTTCTTTTGACCATTGCTGGAGCCAGTTTTGGTGGGGATATCGTCCCTGGGCTACTAAATCTCGCACTGTTAAGCCTTCTGGCGCGATCGGGCTTTGCGGCAAAATTCCCAAACGCTTGGCGACTTCCTTAGTGGAACGTTTGACAATGTCTGTTCCATCCAAATAAACGGCTCCGCGATGGGGTTTCAACAATCGCGCCAGCCCTCGCAGCAAGGTTGATTTTCCGCAGCCATTGGGACCGACTAGGGTTGTAATTTTTTCCGAGGGAATCCCTAAATATAAATCTTGAATAATGGGTGTGCCATCATAGCCGAGCGTAAGGTGTTGCGTTTCCAGTCGGTTCATGGTTTTCTAACGTTTGCGAATCAGTAAATAAACGAAAAAAGGAGCACCCACTGCTGCCGTAATCACGCCGCACGGCAGTTCTATCGGAGGGAACAACATCCGTCCCAGCAAATCGGCAATGACAACCAGCATTCCTCCCATCATTGCTGCTGTGGGCAGTTGTCCTTCGTGGGTTCCCCCAACTAACAGACGGGAGAGATGAGGCGCCATTAAGCCCACAAACCCAATTCCGCCTGCGGTGGCAACGGAAGCGCTAGCCAAGGCAACACTGGTTACAAGCAGGATTCCCCGCCGCCACTCGATTGCGCTCCCTAATCCCCGTGCCACTTCATCCCCCAGACTCAGGGCATTCAGTTCTCTCGCCATTGCCAGCGCCAACAAACTAAAAACAACCAGCCAAGGGAGGAGGGTGAACAGCTGTTCCCAACTACGTCCATAAACGCTGCCGGTTAACCAAACCAGCGCTTGCGAAACATTGTTGATATTGCCAAAGGTGATCATGAGATTGGTGAGGGCAGATGCGATGAGGCTGAATCCGATGCCAACGAGAATTAATCGGATGGGAGAACTGCCTCCTTTCCACGCTAAAAGATAAATCAGGATAGCAACCGTTAATCCCCCGGTAAAGGCTACCACTGGCAAGAGGGAAACGGGAGTGGCGGGGAAGAGCACTAATAGCGCAACCGCAGCCAGAGAAGCCCCCGCATTGACCCCAATAATCTCGGGGGCAGCGAGCGGATTGCGGGTGATGCCTTGACTAATACTTCCCGCGATTGCAAGTCCCACGCCCACACAAAAAGCGACCAAGGTACGGGGTAATCGTAAGGTGCGGATAATAAATCCATAATCACTGTTAGCACTGTCCAGACCCAGAATGGTCTTCACGGTTGCTAAGGGAGGAACGGGATATTCTCCATAGCTGACACTGAGAACCATTGCCAGTAAGGTGATGAGCGCTAAAATGATTAATACTGTTGGCACGCGTCGATTAACGCGAAAGGAAAGCGGAACGTTTTGCAAACGGATGACCAACCAGGGAGATTTCATAACTTAATGTTTCACGCGCGATCGGACCAGATGAATGAAAAAAGGCGCGCCAAGCAAAGGCATCACTAACCCCACCGGGATTTCTTGCGGTTGAAAAACTAAACGGGCGCATAAATCTGCTAATAACAGCAAAATTGACCCAAAAATTGCAGCATAAGGCAATAGCCAACGATAATCAACCCCAATCAAGGTGCGGGTGATGTGAGGAATAACCAAGCCAATAAAAGTAATGGGGCCCGCGATCGCAACGCTAGACCCTGCCAGCAAAACCACACTCACTGCTGCCATGATCTTGACCAAAACCGTTTGCTGTCCCAACCCTTTTGCCACATCTTCCCCAAGGGATAACATGGTGAGTTGTCTGCCCAAGGCAAAAGCCAGTAACAAGCCAAGGCTGAAGTAGGGCAAAACCTGCCAAAACAGTTCCAGATCGCGCCCGGCAAGAGAACCGGCTAACCAAAACCGAATTTGATCTAAAGTTTGCTGAGAGATAATTAAAATGCCACTGGTGAGAGAATTTAAAAATGCTGTCAAAGCAGCCCCAGCAAGGATCAGCTTAACCCGCGTTAACCCGCCACGCCCTCGCGATCCTAAAAAATAAACGGTCACTGCGGTTGCTGCTGCCCCAAAAAAAGCAAACCAGACATACAGGCTGAGTCCTACTCCCTTGAGAACAAAGGTCGTGACGACAACCGCTAACGAAGCGCCCGCATTCACTCCTAAAAGGGTGGGAGAGGCGAGTGGATTGCCGGTTATCCCCTGCATAATCGCGCCCGAGACGGCAAGCGCTGCCCCGACAAACATGGCAATCAGCGATCGCGGCAGACGGACAGTGCGGATAATTAGATGCTCGGTGGACCCTTCATTGGCAATAAAAGCGCGGGTTACCTCTTCCAGGGGAATATTAGCAGCACCAAAGGCAAGATTACTCACCAGACAGATCAGGAGAATCATAACCGCTACTGCGACACTCATTGGCGAGAAGAATTGTCGTTTAAAGGAGGTTGGGTAATGATCACGTTTTTCTTTCACAAGAGCTGAGAGTCTGGGGAAACTTTGCTTCGACTCAATTGTCGGTGAATTTTGAATTAAGCCAGTAATCCAATATCTTAGATGTCTTAAGAATATTTTTCAAGTATTTGACAGTTGCTGCACCCTGCCCAGGAAATGGAGTGATCGGTATCAATTAGAAACAGATCACTCAAGTTAAGCGTAATGTCTCTAACCAGTGTTACGACTAGGTTGCATCAGGTAGCAGCACAGATAGACAGATAGTACATGCTGGGGAGGCCTTGATTGGAAAAATTCGATTGGGACTTCATTCCTCATTGGGGAGATAGAGAAACATGGTTTTGGGTAATGGCGTAAACCACCCTGTTTGGATGCCACTCGCTTGCATAGCCCTTCCCACCCAGCAGTTGCAGGTATTGAAGCCGTGATAGGTACCGTGTGCCTCAAAGAACGCCTCATTCTGCCCAGGTGCAGCCGAGCGAATTGGCAATTTTCTTCCCGCTTTGTCGTGACGAAAACTTTGGTTGATAAATTCAACTAACTGTTCATACTGCGCTACTGAGAGCCTCACTGTCTTCGTGCTGTCTGGGAGAGACTCAGCAGTTGTCAGGGAAACCTGGAGGCAGGCTTCTGACGGCCAGAACAAGGCTTTCAACGTGGTCAAGAGCCTCCAGTCTAACCCGGTTCGGGTTTCGATTAAGAAGTCTTTGTCACCCCAACTGATCGCGATTAATGCGGCTTGGCTGGTACCGCTAGCGAAGCTCTCTGCCGGAAGGTGTTCACGCCAGTCTATGGTTTCAGTGGCAAGGGGCAGGATAATGTCGGCATGAATGGCACCTGAACTGAACCGAACCTCAATTCCCTCTTGATCGGGTTCAAAATCGTTGTTAACAGGGATTAATCCTAGCAGAAGGAGCAAGAGGTAAGAAACAAGGGACACAGAGATGACATACAGACCGCGTTGCAAAAAATGAGAGCTGCTTTTGCGAGGTGAAAATGGTTGAGAAGCCTCTCGCCTTAGTTTTCTCATGGAGCCTCCTTCCCGGACATTACCCGTTGGCAACCGATTAAATTTCAGTGCTCTCCTCACTGGCATCGTCAAGTTATGGAGGTTTAGGAGAAATGACGACAGATTTGCCTTCACTGCATCATTCTCTAGCCTCTAGTTCGATCTTAGTTCACCTCAATCATTCCCCTTAGCACAACGCACGCCAATCAGGGGCGCTCACACGTTCGAGAGGAACAGATCTGACTGTTCCCAATGAATGTCTGTTGGGTAGGAAGCCCCTTCGACATCGCATTAGCGATTAGAAGTGGCTAGTTCACATTCAAGTACCTCGGCAGTTACGTTCAAACAATGATTCCACAGCCAACGGCAGTTGCCGAATGACTGTTCCAACAACTGCTTCTGTTGGGAATTGGGATAAAGTCTTACCTTGACTGCCTTTAACATTAGAGCAAATATAGCAACACTATAAATTATAATCAAACATGGGCTGAGAATCCTACGACTAAGCCCTAGGTCTGTAGTCGTCAGATGAATCAGCCTGTTTGCTAAATTGGGAGTCTTGAAGATGGCATCGCAAGAACAAGTCAAACAATATCTTGCCTACTGGTTTTTGGTAGGGAAGAAAGTCTATGTCAATAATGGTCAAGATGTAAGAAAACCGGCATCAGTGTTACAACGCGATCAATTTTCCTCAGAATTTGAACGCTGTTGGCAAGAAATTCTCTCGCCTCATAGTGGCTATTGTTATCTCCAAGGTACGGATCAAACGGTGGAAGAATTACTCACTTCTGATTGGGACGTTGAACCTTGCGCTCGTTGTCAAATGCCGATTCCGCTGAAAAATTCCGGCGTCAAAACGGGTGCTTGTCCTTGTATCGATCTCGACAATTGGCCCGATGACGAATTACCCTTTCCCCATCTTCCCGTAAACAACCAAGAGCGTCTCAGTGCTATTTCCAATCGTTTACAAAAAGACAATACCCTCGATAGTATTCGTGCTCGTTTGGAAATGACAGAACAAAATTCCCCTAACTTTCCTCCTGAGCAATCATCAGAGACATCTTACTATTCTCATTGAACCTCATCCCGTCAAATCAAAGATTATGACGGGAGTCTTCTCAGGACGCTAGATAAAACTCAAATCGAACGATGAAGCAATCTCATATCGTTGTCTTTGGCAGCCTCAATATGGACCTTTTAGCCAAGACTTCCCATTGGCCTGTACCTGGAGAAACCATTACCGGAGAACATTTTACAATGATTCCCGGTGGTAAAGGAGCGAATCAGGCGATCGCGGTGTCTCGGTTAGGGATTCCTTGTCATCTGGTGGGGCGCGTGGGCAAAGATAGCTTCGGTGATACCCTCCTGTACTCTTTACAAGCTAATAACGTTGACACCACAGGGGTTCTGGTTGATGAATCCGCTCATACTGGGGTTGCCATGATTACCGTTAATGATGACGGAGAAAATCAAATTATTGCAATTCCTGAAGCAAACGGTAACTTAGATGAAACTGATGTAGAACGGCTACGCTCTCACTTAGAGGGAGCGACATTTTTATTGATGCAGCTAGAAATCCCGATCGCGGTTGTGGGAGCTGCTGCTGAAATCGCTAAATCTTTGGGGATTACAGTCATTTTAGACCCGGCACCTGCCCAAGAATTACCGTTCACCCTATATAGCAATCTCGATATTATTACGCCCAATGCTTTAGAAGCAGAAGCTTTAGTGGGATTTCCCGTCACTGATACAGAATCAGCCCAACAAGCCGCCACTTACTTACAAAGCCAAGGCGTTAATACCGTTATGATTACCTTGGGCAAACAAGGTGTGTATTGTGCCCACGGTGAAGAAAGCTTTTTTGTCCCAGCCTTTGATCTGGTTGAACCTATTATCGATAGCGTTGCTGCTGGCGATGCCTTTAATGGGGGTTTAGCCGTAGCCTTATCTCAAGGCATGAATCTCCAACGCTCCATTATTTGCGGCTCTGCTGCTGGTGCTTTGACAGTAACGCAAGCCGGAGCCCAATCGGCATTACCTGATTATGAAAGATTATATAAATTTTTAGGTGAGCGTGTCGGTTGGCAATTGCCACAAGCGGGTCACTATTCCCCTGTCAATTTTCATTCCCAGGGATGAGCCAGGCGTATGACTACTCCTTTTATGGAATTTTCCCACTTGCCCACTTTGACAGCACCGCTGTAGCATAAACATAGACAAGCAATGTTTATGTTCTGACAACCTCAGCTCATGGAAACTTTGCTGAATCCTCACCAGAGGTAGAAACTCATCTCGAGTGGCTTGATGAGATCGACGACGATCCAGGATTAAGTCATGTGAAACAGGGATTAAAGAGAAATACCCTCACCCCCCTCTACTTATCTCCCCCTCTCCCCGCTCAATTTGTAGCAAACATTTACTAATTTGATATTACTCCTCATCCTTAGTGAAGTCCTAAAACGCAATTAATGATCTTGTGATCAATTTCCTCTGACTCTTCCGCTAACGGTGAATTACGATTAATCTCATTGCGCAAAGGGGAGAAGCCAAACCAGAGTCTTCAAACAACTCATTGGATCAGGTGTTTGAGGCGCGATTGACGCCAAATTCATGCCCAGAGGCAATCACTGTTAGGATAATTATCTGCTATATCGCTTAGAACAAACAGGATGAAAATCGATCAATTTTTAGCTGCCTTTCAACGCTTTGGCGTTAATCTCGGATTAACTCGTATTGAAAAATTATTGACTCAACTGGGCAATCCCGAAACGAGTGTTCCTTTAATCCATGTTGCGGGAACCAATGGGAAAGGTTCAGTCTGTGCTTATTTATCGTCCGTTTTAACCACAGCAGGATATCGCGTGGGACGCTACACTTCTCCCCATTTAGTTAATTGGACCGAACGCATCTGTTTGAATGAAGCACCCATTTCGGAAGCCGATTTTCTTGCTGTTTTAGAAAGAGTGAAAGCAGCGATTGGCGAGGAAGATCACCCCACCTTATTTGAAGTAGTTACCGCAGCCGCTTGGCTTTACTTTGCACAGCAAAAGGTTGATGTTGCTGTCATGGAAGTGGGGCTAGGCGGACGTTTAGATGCGACAAATGTGAAAGAGCAAGTGCTGGCATCGATTATTACCCCCATTAGTCGCGAACATTGGCAAGTTCTAGGAGATACCGTTGGCAAAATTGCAAGGGAAAAAGCAGGCGTTCTCAAGTCTCATTGTCCTGCCTTTATTGCGCCACAGGAAGCAGAAGCCGCAACCGTAATTCAAGAACGAGCTCAGGAATTGCACTGTCCGACGACTTGGGTTCAACCCGCAACACCGGTTTCTGAACGATTAGATCGCGCAACGTATCAAAGTTTAACTTATCCCTTACCGTTATCGGGAACTGTCCAACTGACTAATTCTGCCGTTGCCGTTGCAACTTTACAATATTTGCAACAACAAGGCTGGAACATTTCTGATGCAGCCATTGAGCAAGGAATCAGAAAAACCCGCTGGTTAGGACGATTGCAATGGGTCACTTGGCAGAATCGCTCTCTCCTCCTTGATGGAGCACATAACCCCGCAGCAGCACAAGGCTTGCGAGACTATGTGGATACCTTACCGCAGCCTGTCACTTGGATTATGGGGATTTTAGCGACGAAAGAACAGGAAAAAATCTTAACGATTCTTCTGCGTCCCCATGACACCCTATACACGGTTCCCGTTCCCGATCATCAAACAACGTCACCGGAAGACCTCTGTCGGATGCAACAGGCAGTAGAACAATGTTTCCCCTGTCGGGATTTAGAAACCGCTTTAGAAAAAGTGGCAGCAGACCCTAAACCACCAACAACCATTCTTTGTGGCTCTTTATATTTAGTCGGTTATTTTTTAGGAACAATCCCTCATACTCAAGATGAAACGTACAATTCTTAATGTAAAAAATACTTAACAAACAGGGTTAAATTTGTCAAAATAGACACTATGGCTACTTCAACAACGTCTCTTACTAATCCTACTTTTCCTTTAACCGCTGTGGTCGGACAAGAAGCAATTAAATTGGCATTGCTTCTCAGTGCCGTTGACCCCAAACTCGGCGGTATTGCAATTTCTGGTAAACGAGGCACTGCTAAATCAGTGATGGCGCGAGCGATTCATTCCCTGTTACCCCCCTTTGAAATTGTCAAAGGGTCAATATCTAATTGTGATCCCGAAAACCCAGAAGAATGGGATGATGAAACTTTTGCCCAGTATGGGGATACGACAGAGATTCCTACTGAAGTCATTCGTGCGCCGTTTGTGCAAATTCCGTTAGGCGTAACTGAAGACCGTTTACTCGGGTCTGTGGATGTCGAGAAGTCTGTTAAAGAAGGGAAAACCGTTTTTCAACCGGGACTGCTGGCACAAGCCCATCGGGGAGTCCTCTACGTTGATGAAATTAATCTCCTTGATGACCAAATTGCCAACCAGTTGCTCTCCGTGCTGAGTGAAGGGCGTAATGTCATTGAACGGGAAGGAATTAGCTTTCAACATCCCTGTCAACCGCTGTTGATTGCCACCTATAACCCGGAAGAAAAACCGCTACGAGAACATTTATTAGACCGCATTGCGATTACCCTTTCTGCTGATGGGGTATTAGCCCTCGATCAGCGGGTGCAAGCGGTGGAACAAGCCATTGGGTTTGCCAACTCCCAACAAGCCTTTCTGGATCAATACGAAGAAGATTTAGAGGGGTTGCGAACTGATATTATTTTGGCGCGAGAATGGTTGAAAGAAGTGACCATTGCACCAGAACAGATTAATTATTTAGTAGAAGAAGCGGTACGTGGGGTTGTGCAAGGACATCGGGCGGAATTATTTGCGGTGCGAGTGGCAAAAGCAGCAGCCGCCCTCGATGGACGTAACCAAGTCACAGGAGATGATTTACGCCGTGCTGTCGAGTTAGTCATTGTCCCGCGTTCGACTGTGGCACAAAGCCCACCGGAACAACAAGAACAAGAACCGCCACCACCGCCGCCGGAAAATAAAGATCAAGAAGACGATTCAGAAGGAGAAACGCCACCCGAAGATCAACAAGAACCGGAACAACCGCCTGAAGATCAGCAAGAGGACTCTTCCCAAGACGAAGAAGGTGAGGATGACGAAGAACAAGAAGCCCCGCAAATTCCAGAGGAGTTTGTCTTTGATGCGGAAGGGGTGATTATGGATCCCACGGTGCTTTATTTCAGCCAAATGGCAAAACAGCAGGGAACTTCCGGCAGCCGCGGTTTAATTTTCTCTGAGGAACGGGGACGCTATGTCAAACCGATGCTACCGAAAGGGAAAGTGAAACGGATTGCTGTGGATGCGACACTCCGCGCCGCAGCGCCCTATCAGAAGGCACGACGGCTGCGTCAGCCTCATCGCAAGGTAATTGTCGAACAAAGCGATATGCGCTCGAAACGCTTGGCACGACAAGCGGGAGCGTTAGTCGTTTTCTTAGTGGATGCGTCGGGTTCGATGGCATTAAACCGGATGCAATCCGCAAAAGGCGCGGTTTTACAGTTACTCACAGAAGCTTATGAAAATCGCGATCAGGTAGCACTCATTCCCTTCCGTGGGGAACAAGCAGAGGTATTATTACCGCCAACGCGATCCATTTCTATGGCACGGAATCGCCTCGAAAAACTACCCTGTGGCGGGGGTTCGCCGTTGGCCCATGGCTTAACCCAAGCGGTTCATGTGGGGATGAATGCGCAAATGTCGGGGGATGTGGGACAAGTGATCTTAGTGGCGATTACCGATGGACGAGGAAATATTCCCTTAGCGCGATCGCTGGGTGAACCCTTATCGGAAGACGAAAAGCCAAATATCAAAGAAGAACTCCTGGAAATTGCTGGTAAAATTCGGGCTCTCGGTGTGAAATTACTGGTCATCGATACTGAAAATAAATTTGTTTCCACGGGCTTTGCAAAAGAACTCGCCAAAGCAGCCGGCGGGAATTATTACCACTTGCCCAAAGCAACGGACAGCGCGATCGCGGGTATGGCAAAACAAGCCATTGCAGATATGAAATAATATTTTCGTGTTATTGCCAGCGCTCTTCTTCCATTTCTGGGTCGGTTTCTTCGTAGAGCAGGGCAGCGAATGAAATTAAGTCCCCAGAAATGCGCTAATGATCAGCGAGGTCTTAGGGCTGCAAGCTTGACTGCATCTACTCTTTAGCAGATCGCTTTGATTACTCTTTTGCCTTCCCAGGCTGATCCATCAATAAAGAGGCTGGGTTGATGATCTAAGGAGTCTTGGATACCGGTTAAGATTGGATATCACCTTCTAGCGGCTCCGTCTCCGTTTCTGTCTCTGTTTCCAGTGACTCTGTCTCATTCTCTAATTCGGGAGCAGCAGGGATATTCTCTAAAGGACGAATAATTGCCGGTTCATCAGTTGTTTCCCCTTTGAAAATAGCATCAATTGCACCTTGTAGTGTTTTTGCCATCACAATCTGATTCTCGTATACCATAATGACTCGAATCAAGGTTGGTAAACTATTTCGTTCTGCTTCTAAATAGACGGGTTCCACGTATAATAAAGATTGTTCAATGGGAATCACTAGTAAGTTGCCTTGGATAGCTCGCGATCCTTGTCGATTCCACAGCGAGATTTGCTGTGAAATCACTGGTTCTTGGTTAATGAGCGCTTCAATTTGTTCCGGCCCATAAACTAGTCTTTGTTTTGGGAACTGATACAACAATTGTCTCCCATAAAATTCACCATCAGAACGAGCAGCAAGCCAAGCAATCAGGTTATTCCGTTCGGTTGGGGTAAAGGGCAGGAGTAAAATAAACTCCTCACTCTCAGCAGTGGGCAGTTTCATCGTTAAGTAGTACGGTTCAACGGCTTGCGCTTCGTTAGCGTAAATTTCTTGAGGAATTTGCCATTGGTCTTCTCGGTTATAAAAGACTTGGGCATCGGTCATGTGATAGATTAAAAGTCGTTCTGACTGGACTTTAAATAAATCCACTGGATAGCGAATATGACTTTTCAAGGTGAGAGGCATTTCTTCAAGGGGCTTAAAAAGTTGGGGAAAGGCTTTTACCCACGCTTGAATAATTGGATCATCGGGATTAGCAATATAAAATGCCACATGACCGTTGTAAGCATCGACGACGACTTTTACTGAGTTACGGATGTAGTTAAAGCCATAACTTCCTGGATCGGAATAGGGATAGTGGTCGCTGATTGTATAAGCATCAATGATCCAGTGGAGATAGTTTTCTGAACTATTGAGTCGAGTGGTAGTGGTGTTGGCAGCAACGAGATAAGGATCATCATCAAACTGCAGAAATGGCGCGATCGCGCGGACTCTTTCTTCAATATCTCGGCGCATTAGTAAGGTGGTTTCAGGGGTAAAATTCTGAGTAAACAACATCTGCCAATCTTTCAAATATTCGGCAAAGATCCCTCGCCGCCACCAGTTGCCAATCGAAATCCCCCCTCGACCATCGTAAGTGTTATAGGCATTATCTTCTCCGGTGGGATAGTCTAACTCCGGCTGTTGAGTCCGGGTCATCACATAATTATCGGTCAGTTCTCCGTAATAAATCCTCGGTTTCCCAATGGGAATACTGTCTCGAATTTGTGGACTTGCAGTTCGCAATTGCCCAGCTTCTTCCTCTTGTCCGGTACCAATATCTTTCACATAATACTTGGGTAATCCTCCTTCTCCCACTTGATTCACCGGTGAGAGGGTAAAGCCATAGCCATGAGTGTAGACTAAATGTTGATTCACCCAAGTTTGCGCTTGTTCAGGAACGGAACTGTAATCTAACTCGCGGGGGGCAATAATCACCTGTTGCCGTTCTGTATTCCGTTTGGCAGCGTCTGGATCATCCAGATTAACGGTTAGGGTGTAGCGATCAATATCGGCGTCGGCAAATTCGTAATACAAGCGAATCTGTTGTAATTGACGGTTGGTTTGCAGCAATGGGCGCGCATCCCAAAGTCGGATATTATCAATCGTTTGCCCATTGTCCTGTATATCTGCAAAACTTAACTGTCCTTGGGGATCAAAGGGTTTTTCTTCAATTTCATCTAAACCAAAGGCAGCCCGTGTCATCCGGATGGTGCGTTCGAGATAGGGTTTTTCTCGTTCCAGTTCATTAGGAAGGACTTCAAACTGTTGTACCGTAGGACTTAAAGCCCAACCACAAACCACTGCACCCAGATAAATCACTAAGCCAAACCAAGGGGAACGCCCTTTGATCCGAAACCGCTGTGAGTGCGCGATCGCGTGCCCAAAGAGCCAAACCGCTGTCACTGCTGCCACAATGGTTAAAAAAGTTTCTAAGGGAAGTTGGACCTGGACATCCGTGTAGCTTGCCCCATAAGTCACGCCTCGTTCTGAATAGAGCAGTTCATAACGGGCTAAGCCATGGCGTAAGGATAAGGTCAATAGCACCAATCCGCCTAAACTATACAAATGGCGCAGTTGCGGATAAGAAAAACCAGGAAACTTACCATCAGGAATACTATTCCCTGAGCAAAGATAAATTAAACTAACCGCCAATAAGGCATATAAAAAGAGGCCCCCTAACCAAAAATCCAGCAGTTCCCAAATGGGTAAACTAAAGATATAAAAACCAACATTTTTCTGGAACAGGGGATCAACTGTATCAAAGGGAGTGGCGTTGAAAAATTGCAGGACTTGCGCCCAATTTAAAGCAATAATAATCGTAAAAAAAGCACTAATAATAACTGCAAAGGTTTTTAACCAGAAGCGGAGTTTCATCAGCAAAATTGCAAAAATCCCGATCAGGATCAGAATTTGCCATTTCGATTCCCAAATCCTTCCCCAAAGTGGCTTAATCAGTTGGAGTTGGAAGGGAGATGGGAGAAACGGTTTTAAGTTAGCCACTTCATAATTGTCTGAAAGTCCTGAAACTTCGTAAACATTACCAATGAAGGGGAGTTGCAATCCTTGCAAAAAAAATAAACTCACCTGCAAGTAGTGCAATAAGATAAAACTAATTAATAGAGAAATAATCGCAATTATAGTCAGTAGCCGACGCAAGGTCATTTTCCCCAGCATGGGCGGTGCACTTGGAAAATGCTGAGTAGAAGGATGAGGATAACGGAGGGCTTGCGCGATCGCGAAATTAGCCGACAAAAATAGGGCTGAAATTCCAAAAACCCCAACGCCTAATGCAAGTTGTATGCTTAATCGGGTGAGCCATACTTCTAAATAATCAACTTCTTCAAACCAAAACCAATTCACCACTAAACGACTAGCAATTTCTCCCACTAAAATCACCATAATCATAAAAAATGGCAAGCGCAGCCAGAAATCTCGACTTCTTAGAGAGAATTGTTGGTTCTGATTATGCAGTGAAGAATGATTTTTGAACTTTTCTCGAAATTGAAAGGGAAATTGCACTGGCTTAAAAAGAATAATGGAGCGGGTTGGGTTCCTTGAGAAAAAAGAAGCAGAGAAGCAATTATTTTGTATTGATTATATTCTCTCTAACTGATTTTGACAGGAAATTGCAAAATTAATTAATTTATTGCTCCTGGTTTAGGAGTCACTCACTCCTGAAAGTTCTCATCTTCTTTTCATCTAAAACTAACTGACGTTTCACGAGGTCCAACTTGCAAAAAGACTTTTGGGAGATTTATCAATTAACTTTAACGAGTGACTACTACCAATTCTCCCAGAGGATCAATTGCAGCTTCTTTACATTTTGTTACATTTAAGAGGCGTTGTCTTGCATGTCTATTGACAAATGACCCTCGATATTAGTAAAAAAAGAGACTGGTTGCGCGGTTGGACTCCGTCTATGCTTCGCAAACGCGCTCTTGAACTATTCATTTATCCAAGTGTTTGGGTAGCTGCCGCACTAGCTTCCTTAACCGCATTTGCGCAAGCGATGATGGGCTTAGAAACCGATTGGCGACCGCTCCTGTTTGTATTTCTTGTTGCACTCATTCCTTACAATCTAGATCGTCTTTTTGATGCCTATGTGCAACAGAGTCAAAATGCCGAAGCACAAGCCTATTTTCGCTCCAATTCTGGATTGTTAGCGTTACTTTTCGTTGCCATTGCTGGTGTGCTCACTTTATTTTGGTTGGCGCCGACAGCCGTGCGTTATGTCAGTTTAGCTGTGGTGTTTCCTTTGGTTTACGGCGCCCCTATTTTTCCGATTCGGAGAAAAAAACAGTGGCATTGGTATCGGTTGAAAGATATTCCCGGTTCTAAGGCTTGGATTGTTTGTACCATTATTACTTATGCCGCGATCGCGCTTCCTCTAGCTTATGCCGGAACTGAATTTGATCTCAGAGCCGGATTAACCACTTGTTTTATCTTCGCTTTTGAAGGGTCAAATGCCAACTTATTTGATGTGCGCGATTTAGAATCTGATGCGAAAAAAGGGGTATTAACTTTACCCTTACTGGTTGGTATTCAAGGCAGTCGAATGATTCTCACTTTAATGAATGTTCTCATGTTAGCCATTGTGATTGGCTATGGGGGAAGCTTGATGCTGCCCTTTTATCCGGCAATCTTGAGTGCAACGAGTGCAACGCTTATTTTAATCTGGACCGTTGATGAAAATACACCGCTGTTATTTTACGATTTAATTATTGATGGCTTGCTATTTCTTCCCATCCTCATTTATGGGTTGATTAGTTAAAGAAGTCTTTCAACAGTGATGACAAAAATTAATTAATCGACCCAACTTGTTTGCAAATTGAGCCGAAAAATGTTAAGATCAGCGGCTTATAGTTTCAGTATCTTTTCGATGGGTCACTAACCCCGACTATTTGCTGTCACAGCTTCCTCTTCCTCAGGTTGCACAATTCTCAGACTGGGGAAGAGAAAGTGGTTTTCTTCCACATATTGTGCTCCAAAGAGCCCTTTTTCTGCCCAGAAATACCGATCTGTGGTATGCTCATTTCGTCTGACGACAACAAGAGCAGGAGGAGCAATTCCTTTGGCAGAAATGTATTTTCTTGCTGCAGTGACTGGCTTATATTCCCCACTTTCGATATTATATTGAGGCACTAAGGAGAGGATTTTTCGTCCTTCCTGGCGACGACGACTTTTGCGTTTACGTTTTCTTGCCAAGTCCGTTACCTCCTAATTTTATTAATAAATGTAATGGCAGTTACAAAATTCGTGCCAATTATAGGTTGAACTGGCAAATTTTTCAAGCTCTATGGTTTTAAGGCTTGTAGGAGGTTGATGCCTTGCTAGGTCAGGCTCATATAGCGATCAAGTTGGTAACAATGACAACATTTCAGTTATTTATTTTAATTTTTCTTAATAATCCTTTTACTTAGGGGGAAGCGTTCTCTTCGATCAAAAATTTCCAAATTCGCTTTTCGTAAGCCGTGCCAGCAATAGCAGCAACATCATGATGATGCGCTGTTTCGACTAGCCAGAGTGCTTTACGACTCCTAGCCGCTTGATAGAGCATTTCGCTCATGTAAGCTGGCACCACTTGATCATCGGTACCATGGATAAAGAAAATTGGGATTTGTAAATCAGAAACTTTCTGGAGAGAATTAAAGCGTTGGGTGAGAAGCCAGTTAACCGGTAACCAACCATAGCCTTTTTCTTGGGTTGCCATATCGCGGATAGAGGTAAAAGAGCCTTCGATCACCAAGCCGGGAATGTGCGGTTGGCGAGTCGCTAGTTCTAGCGCGATCGCGCCTCCTAAAGAATGGCCAAATACATATAACTTGTCGGGAGGAACGCCCCGTTGTTCGATGAGATAGCGCCAAGCCGTTTCTGCATCTTCATACACCCGTTTCTCACTGGGAAACCGCCCTTGGCTCAAGCCATACCCCCGATAGTCAATTAAAAACACTGAAAACCCGATGGCATGGTAACGTTGCACCCGGGGAAGGTTGGAGCTGACATTGCCACCATTACCATGTAAATAGAGTAACACCGGTGCCTCTGCCGATTGAGCCGGAATCCACCAGCCATGAATTTTTTCTTCTAAAGCCACTGGAATTGTCACTGACTCGTAGGGTAAACCGTAGTCAGCAGGAGTCGCGACAAGCGGCTGACAGGGAACAAAAACAATCCGTCTTTGCGCGAGGACTAAACCTAAACAAGCGAGGATATACGCGATCGCGCCGATTTCGAGCAGATACATCAGAGACTTGAGCCAAGGAACAACGAAAACTTAGGACAAGGGAGGACGCTGCTTATGCCAATTTGTCGATTGTTCATAGGCATAAGCCGTTTGTAATAATTGATCCTCCCGTAATACATTAGCAATCAATTGCATGCCAATGGGTAAGCCCTGAGAATCAAATCCGCAAGGAAGATTCAAAGCGGGTAAACCCGCTAAATTAACAGGAACTGTCGTTAAATCTGACAGGTACATACTCAACGGATCATCCGTTTTCTCTCCTGCCTTAAAGGCAGTTGTGGGAACAGTCGGACAAACCAATAAATCAACCCTTGCAAAGGCTCTTTCAAAATCCTGTTTGATCAGCGTCCGCACTTTTTGCGCTTTCAGGTAATAGGCATCATAATAACCAGCAGAAAGGGTATAAGTGCCAACCATAATCCGTCGTTTCACTTCTGCTCCAAACCCTTGAGCGCGAGTTTTCGTATACATCGACAGTAAATTTTCTGCTTCCTCACTCCGTTGACCGTAGCGTACAGCATCGTAACGGGCTAGATTAGAAGACGCTTCCGAAGGCGCAATAATGTAATAGGCTGGTAGCCCATAACGGAAACGCGGACAAGAAACCTCCACCACTTCCGCCCCAATTGCTTCCAATTGCTCGATAGCAGCTTGCACCGCTGTTTTCACCTCTGCCGAGAGTCCTTCGCCAAAGGTTTCAGTAATGACCCCAACTTTCAGTTTCGGGCTTTTCGGCAATTCTGGTGTTAGATATTGGGTGTAATCAGGAATTTCAATATCAAGACTAGTGCTATCTGCCGAATCGTGACCCGCGATCGCGCTTAATAAAATTGCGGTATCTTCGACGGTGCGCCCGAACGGACCAATTTGATCCAAAGAAGAGGCAAACGCCACCAACCCAAACCGAGACACTAAACCGTAAGTGGGTTTTAATCCCACCACCCCGCAAAACGAAGCCGGTTGCCGAATCGAACCACCCGTATCTGATCCCAGTGCCACCACACATTCTTCCGCTGCCACCGCAGCAGCCGATCCCCCCGAAGATCCGCCTGGCACTCTCGATAAATCCCAGGGATTATTGGTGAGCATATAAGCGGAATTTTCCGTCGAACTGCCCATGGCGAATTCATCGAGATTCGTTTTCCCAACTAAAACTGAACCGGCTGCCTTTAGTTTCCCCGTGACGGTTGACTCATAAGGGGGGACAAAATTTTCTAAAATACGAGAGCCACAAGTCGTCGGCACTCCCGACATACACATATTATCTTTGACGGCAATGGGAATGCCTTCTAACAAACCAATGGATTCCCCTGCCGCAATTTTCTCATCCACTTTTTGAGCTGCTGTTTCTGCATCTTGCGCCATAATGTGAAGAAAACTATGCACCTTCTCTTCCACTGCTTCGATCCGAGCCAGCGTTTCCTTTGTCACCTCTAGTGCAGAGCGTTCCTTATTCACCAACTGTTGATGCAACTCTCGGATTGATGCCATACTGTTCCTTAAAATATAGACAGAAAAAACCTTCCCCAGATTATATCAACTAACCTGACAGGAAGTGGAAGACAAGGAGAGAGGGAGTTGGACAACTCATCAATCATGACCAATAACCGGTCTAACAGACACTTAGCAAACTAGCCATTGGTTATTCTCAGCAATGATTGAGAGGTGTTATAACCAGTAAAACATGACGCTATAGGAGAACAATTCAATTATGGAAGCAGAAGCCGTAGAAGTTGCAGAGCTGCCAAATATCTTAGTTGTCGGTTTATTTTTGATGTTTGGCGGTCGAGCTTATGCCCTTGCTCGCTATCTTCGTCTCCCTCGCGTCACTTTACTAGTGGTGTCAGGGATTATCATTGGTCCTTCCGTCCTCAACTTAGTTCCTGATGAAATTGTGGACCTGTTTCCCATCATGTCCTATATTGCCCTCTCCATGATTGCCTTTCGTTTGGGAGAAACTTTTATCAACTTTGATTTACTCAAAAGTGGTCCCCGCATTTTTACAATTTCTCTCGGGAAAACGATTGTTGCATCAACATTGGTATTTACGATTGCATACTTAATTCAGGATGACTTAGTGTTAGCACTCTTATTAGCTGGCTTAGCCCCTGCTTCAGCACCCGCAGCAACCCTTGACGTGATCAGTGAAACTAAGGCTAAAGGTGTGCTCACAGACACAATTATTCGCGTTCTTGCGGTTGATAATATTTTAGGAATCACGCTATTTAGTATTCTATTGGTTGTTGCCGAAATTTTTGCTGGTGCAGGTGATCCCACAGCAGAATTTTTATCGGGAGCATGGGAAATTGGCGGTGCTTTTCTCCTTGGCTTAGGCATTGGTTGGCCCATGGCACGTATAGCAGGAGGGTTAAAAAAGGGTAAACCCAGTTTATTAGAAATTACGGGTTTTCTTTTACTCTGTGCGGGTCTAGCCTATCAATTGCAAGTATCGTATCTTCTCGCCTGTATTGTTTTAGGAGCAACCGTTGCCAAAAACCGCACTCAACCGAAGCAAAATATCTTTTCCACAATTGAAGAAGTCAGCGAACCTTTTTTAGTGATTTTCTTCCTGCTTGCTGGTTGTGAACTCGATGTAACTGCCCTTGCTAGTTTAGGATTGATTGGTATTTTATATGTTTTCGCTCGTTGTCTCGGTTTTGTCATTGGCGGTGGGATTGCTGCACGTCTTGTGAAGGCTGAACCTGTTGTCCAAGAAAACATTGGTTGGAGTTTATTTCCCCAAGCAGGTGTCGCTTTGGGGTTAGCTGTCTTAACCTTGCCCCATTTTCCGGGTTTAGGTCAGTTTTTAGTCTCGATTATTGTCAGTACAACGGTAGTCTTTGAATTGTTCGGTCCCACAGTTACCCAATGGCGTTTATTCAAAGCGAAAGAAGCGGCAGAAGCAGTGGAAGCAACGGCTTCTGATGACCTGCCGTTTGTTCAAAAAAGTAAATAACTTGTTGGTGATTTGTCATTGATTTCCTGATTTAAAGATTCGTGGGATCTCTAATCCTTCAAGACAGATCATGCCAAAAACTATCTCAAGAAGGTGGTTATGATTGGTTTCAATCACTAAACTGAAAAAGTAAGAATAGATGAAATGGAATTAGAAAAATGGGAATTCAATTAACAACAGGACAACGCTTTTCTCTGAAAAAACAAGCTCCTGGTTTAAACGCATTACTTTGTGGTTTAGGGTGGGAATTAACACCAAAGAAAGGTTGGAAAAAGTTGTTTAAGCCAGATTTTGATCTCGATATTTCTGTTTTATGTTTAAACGAAGAAGATAAATTACAAAAAAGTAGCGATGTTGTTTATTATGGCAATCTTACTCATCCTTCGGGAGCGATTAGTCATTTAGGCGATAATTTAACTGGGGAACATATAACGCCAAACGCGACAGAAAAACACGAGGATGAGGATGAGGATGAAATTATGGATAAAGAACAAATTTTAATCACTCTTCCTCAAGTTCCCAAGCGGGTGCAAAAGTTACTGATTGTGGCAAATATTTATGAGTCTTCTGCTCGTCGCCAACATTTAGGACAAGTGGACAATGCTTATGTGCGTTTAGTAGATTTAGAACATGAAATTGAAATTGCCCGTTATAACTTGTCCAGTGATGATTGCTGCAGTATTGAAACAGGGATTATTTTAGCGGAAATCTACCGTCAACCCGATAACTATGAGCAATGGCAAGTGGAAGTCATTGCTAAAGGAATGAAGATTAATAGTTTACAAGAGTTAGTAGAACAGTATTCTTAATTTGAGTGGGAATGGGAAAAAACGCGATTGACCTATAAGGTCAGCGATGCTTCGCATCGATCGCAGAGAAATAGTGTTCCTGCCATAATACACAAAGGAATTGTTAATAAGTTTAAGAGGGGAACACTAATTAGAACTAGGCATAATAAACTAAAACTACCACTGGCGGGTAAGTTCAGATAAACCATTTTTAATTTTCCCCGGAAGGATAAACGGCGTCGTTCTAGGGTGCTATCAAAACAATCTAGACAGACTAAGGTGGCCGTCAGCGTAATTCCGCCAAGGGTTGTTATGGCACCACCGACACCGGGAATGAATCCGATCCCAAATAGAATCATTCCTACCATTAGTGCGAGCAGTAACTTTTTAATTTCAAAGAGTAAGGCTCGGGCAATATCTTTGAAAACACCCACATCAATAATGGTCACGTTACCGAGGCGTTGTTTTTCCACTTGCTCTGATAATTTGCCATACCAGGGGGAACCAATCACACTGCCAAACTGCAAAAGGACAAATCCAATTAGAACTAGTAAAACAAGGGTGAGCAGGGTTCGCAGTAACCAACTCAAAAAGAGGATGATATATTCTAGAAAACTTAACCAGTTGGGTAAGTCGGCGATGAGTTGGTCTAAACTTTGTGAGAGTTGTACGGTTAGGGCATCTACCCCCTGCCATCCCCAGTATAAGGAACTCCCGTAAAGGAGGATGCCTAGGATCAAGTTAACGAAAATTGGAATGATTAAATACTGCCATAAACGAGGCTTTTGCCAAAGCAGCGCGATCGCGCGTAAGGGATAAGTCGCACCTGTAACCAGTCCAAATCCGCTCAATACCCTCAACATCAGTTCCCCTCTCTTCAAGCTCACTGTAAATTACCATAGCAGTCTTGCCTAAATCCTGAAAACTTGCTAGAATTGTTTCCCGGAATGAAAAAATGCCAGCGTAGCTCAGTTGGTAGAGCAACTGACTTGTAATCAGTAGGTCAGGAGTTCGAGTCTCCTCGCTGGCTTGATTTTGAAAAATGTACAGTGACAGATTGTTGGATCATTATCTTGGGGTAATCCGAACGTTACAAAAAAAAGGGATTATTAAAAAGATGTACAATCTTGCAGAATACATCTTCCGCTACTAGAAGAACAAAAAGAGATAGTCAAGAGAGTAGAAACCTTATTCAAAAAATGCGACCTCATCGAACAACGCTACTAACAAGCCAAAGCCTACACCGATAAACTCACCCAATCCACCTTAGCCAAAGCCTTTCGAGGTGAATTAGTTCCGCAAGATCCCAAAGATGAACCCGCAGATGTGCTATTAGAAAAAATCAAAGCCGAAAAAGCAGAAAAGGAGTAGAAAACCAAACGGAAAACAACTAATTCAATATCTTAAGCAGGTTCTTGATACTCCGCCATCGCAGAAAAATATAAACTGCAGCGACGGGAACGGATTATGACGAAACTTTTCCCAGCGATTGATCGCTCCCCCCAATCCTGCCAAATTGGCCAAAGCAGCACAACTTAACTAGTCAACTATTTTCGCCAGGCTGCACTAGTACTTAACCAAGGAAGTTATGACAGGTGGAAAAGCTCTGGAATGATTGTTATGTCAATAGATCAGAAAGCAATTACCTGTCAAAATTAGTGTGGTGGAGGACTAGGGAGAGTAGAATAAGGAAAATCCTCCTCAAAGCTAGATTGAGACAATGGTAGAGCGAAGCTCCTTCTATATCGCGTAAGCGATTAGAAGAGGGTAGTTCACAATGACTTCATGTTGCATTGAGTGGTTGACCGATTTCATTTAAGGGTAAAGCATATCCGCCGGTGATTAAGTAAACTTCTGTTGCCATCTCGCCAATTCTGCGGGTTAAATCACCTAGTCGATCGCGAAAAACCTGTCCGCTTTTATACGCTGGAATGACGCCCCATCCCGTTTCTTCTCCCACTAAAATAACCTCAGCCGAGGTGGTCTCTAAACTCTCTAAAAAATGAGTAACCGTTTTTTCCCATCCTTGATCATCACTGGTTAAATAGTTGGCAACCCAGGTGCCCAGAGAGTCAATTAACACGCAATTGTCTCCTTTTTCCTGGTTTAAATAGGCGGCTAAAGCAGTGGGGATTTCTTGAGTTGACCAAGATTGAGGACGACGCTTGGCGTGCTTTTGCAGTTTTTCTTGCCAGGCTGAATCATCGGGATCCGCGATCGCGGTGGCAATGTAAGTAACAGGCTTTGCTGACGCTTTTGCCAACTTTTCTGCCCATTCACTTTTCCCAGAACTCGCTGGTCCAACAACGAGAATCACTCTTCCTTGCTTATTTTTTATGAGTTCCACTATTTCTATCCTAACGGTTTTAATACCAGATTTCAAAAGGCAAAATCTTAATAATTTCTTATTCATTCATGTTACGATATGTTGCAACTGCTGAAGGAGAAATCCGATTCAAATAGCGAAAAATCCAATACTTAAAAATCGTATCTAAAATCACAGGAAAGGTGGCAATAAACAAGAAATTAAATTCTCGATTTTCCGGTAAACCGAAGTGTCGTCCAATTTCTTCGAGAATCACTTCCCAGCCATGAGGAGAGTGATAGCCCACAAACATATCGGTTGACAGAATAATAATAAATGCTTTTGCCGAATCGCTTAAGCCATAAATAAATTCATCAATAAACGATTTGAGAACAGCAATTTGTTCTTTACTAAAATAAATCACTGCCCCAAATGCAATGACTGAACACAAATCAGCAATAATATTTTCAATGGCATTGGTACTGCGATGGCGATATTCGTGAGCAATCTCCACTGCCTTTTCTTTTACTTTTTTTTCCATCTCTTCGTCAGATAATTCCGGTTTTATCCCCAACATTTCTTGGAAGCGCAATGTCTCTTCAAAGTGCTGTAATTCCATAAGTGCTTCTTCTTCAAAATCACGATTAATAAATAACACCTGTTGCTCTTCATGAATGAAATAGGTTTCAATGATCGGAGCAATCACAAAAGTTTTCGTGATTTGATGGGTTAAAAGCGGAACAATAATTAAAATCAGTAAAAAGCGAATGGAAATTGCGGTTTTATCTCGAGAAGTCCGAAACGTTTTAACCACTTCTTCCTCAGCTTCGGAAGATTTCGGGTCAATTTCTCGTTTAATTCGGTTGAGTGTTCGCAGCAGCGATCGCGGTAAGACGCTTGTTTCATCAGAAATATTACGACTGCGCTCTGTCGAACTGGACGTCTGTTCTTTAATTGGCGATTTTTCTGATTTTTCTTCATAAGAAAATTTAACAGAACGTCCCGATGATTCTTGAGCATCAACGGTTAAGTTAGATTTGCCATTGGCTTTCTTTTTAGAATTACCCTGATTTTCATAGTGAAAAATCACCGATTCAACAAAGTTTAATTTCTCTAAAATAACCGCAGAATTTTTAAAGTATTTATTGCGGGGGAAATCTTGGGATGACCATTGAATAAAAGAGCGACTGCTTTTAAACTGTTTAAGCTTAGTTTTGGCAACTTGCAAGTTTTGATTAACTTCATTTTGAAAGTAAGCGATCACTTGTTCAGAATAAGATGCATTTTCAGGCTGAACTGGCTGCTGCTCAAAATATTCATCTTCGATGACTTTGATCATCAAAGCAGCACGGTAGGCTTGCTCTAAAATCTTTTCTGGGGGATCAGAAAACCATTGCTTTAAGTTACGAAACACTCTCGAAAGCTCCATGCAATCAATAATCAACCATCATAAAGGGACGCTATTCCACCTCACCGTTTCTTCGCAAAGGGGAAAGCAATTTTTTTTCGCGGTAAGCTAGAGAGCAGTTGCATCTGGGGGAATTTTAGCAAACATACATGGGAAGGGACTTTAAGACTTGGCTGACCGGTGATGCAGATACCGGTAAAACAACTCATTTGGTCGAAGCATTTAGCAAGTGGCTGGATACTCAGCCCGCTTCCGGTGCCGTGATCTTTGCTGCTAATAATACCACTCGCCGCCAACTGACTCAGCAATTAATTCGCGCGATTGGAAGTCAATATCCAGTTGTAGTGAAAACCCCACTGGGCTTTATTGAAGATGAGGTGAGCTTATTTTCCCCTCTGTGGTGGGAAACTCTCAACTTAACGCCTCAGTTTCCCCTGCGCTTGCGTTCCGAAACAGAACAAGACCTAGCTTTGAACCTGTGGCATGAGACGTTACTTGAGCAGGGGATGACCAATGCTAGAGCCCAAACACAGATAACTCGGATCATCCTTGATATTTTACAACTGGCTGGCGCCAGTGGAACGCCCTTAACTGAAATTCCCCAATTATTGAGTTCTCGACTCTCTCCAGAAGAAAAGGCAGCTTTGCGTGAAGGGAACGACGAAACCATTTTTCCCGTGATTGCTGAATTAATTAGACAGTGGCGAGACTGGTGTTTGACCCATGGTTTTTTGACGTATGGTTTAATTTACTATCTCTATGGGCAAGTTTTGCTGCCTGATGCGACTTACCAAGCCCATTTACAGCAGCGGTATGGTGCGATTTTTGCTGATGATGTGGATGACTATCCCGCGATCGCGCAAGATTTAGCGCGGTTGTTTTTGCGAGAGGAGACAACGGCTGTCTTTACATTTAACCCCAGTGGCAAAGTCCGATTAGGACTCGGTGCCGATCCAGAGGTTTGGGAAATCCTGGCTAATGAATGTGAAGTCATTTCTCTTTCTCCTTCTCCTCCGGCTTTATCCAGGGAACATCCACCGGATTTAATCCCGCTGGTGTTGGAAAAAGTGGTCGATCCCTCCGCCTTCACTGCCCTTCCGGAGTGCATTCAGCATCTGCCAAATCTTTCCCGTTCCCAGATGCTAAGGAATACAGCCCAAACCATTACGGCAGCGATTAAAACCGGAAACATTGCCCCAGAAGAGATTGCGATTATTGCCCCCGGTTTAGATGAAATTGCCCGTTATACCTTGATTAGACTTTTTACACAAGCGGGAATTCCCATCTCTCCCCTAAACGAACAACGCCCCCTGATTAGTTCTTCTTTAGTCCGCGCCCTGCTTACCCTGGCTTGTCTGGTCTATCCTGATTTGGGACGCTGGGTAGACAATAGCGCGATCGCGGAAATGTTGGTGGTTTTAACAGAACATTCTTCTCACAGTATAGACCCGGTTCGAGCGGGGCTCATTGCCGATTATTGTTATCAGGCTGATCCGAGTTCTCCCCGCTTACTCGATATTAAGACCTTCCCCCGTTGGGATCGCATTGGTTATCAAGCCCAAACCGCTTACAACCAACTGCGGGCTTGGATACAACAGCAGCAGGATCAGCAAACTTCTGGTCAAACCATCCATCTCGTTCGCTTTTTTAATCAAGCGATTCAACAGTTTCTCTGGAACGGAAATAACCTAACGGTTGCCGATCTCTCTAGCTTAAGAGAATTAACCGAAACGGCACAACACTATTTAGAAGTGCAAAAACGCATCGAAGAACCAGCAGAAATTCCAGTTGCTGAACGTGACTTAATTCAGCATTTTATCCAACTGATTAAACAAGGAACAATTACGGCTAATCCCTATCCTTTACCGGCTTTTGATCAGTCCTTTAAATCTGGCATTACCCTCTCGAATATCTTTCAATATCGTTCGCAACGGACGACGCATCGTTGGCAATTTTGGCTCGATGTGGGATCGCCTTTATGGTTAAAACAAGGAGCAGCCAATTTATTTGCTTCTTCTATTTTTCTGCGGAATCATCCCAGAAATCTGGATCTAGAAATGCCAGCGGAAGAACATCTGCAACGGATTTTAAAAGACTTATTAAATCGGGCGCAAGAAAGAGTGTGTTTATGTCAAAGTGATTTGGATGTCAATGGGACTGAACAAAATGGGATATTATTATCTCTAGTTCAAGCAAGCACGCCTTTACAAAATTAAAAGCCACCTGATTCAAGAGAACAAGCTAACTGTGTTTATTATTCTTCCTTTTCCAACTTATTTTCTCGCTGTATCAGAACCACAACCCCTTTTAGGTGAAGCCTGGCTAGATTTGATTGTTATCGCATTTATGTTTGTTTTATCAGGAGCATTTTCCGGTTCAGAAACGGCAATTACAGCTTTTGATAATTTAAAGCTTCGGGGTTTAATTCGAGAACAAGGGGATCCCAAAGGAACATTTCGTTTAGTTCTAGAAAATCGAACTCGTTTTATTATTACTCTCCTCCTAGGAAATAATTTAGTTAATAATTTTGCTGCGGTTTTAACCAGTAATTTATTTGCAATTTGGCTCGGTAATGCGGGATTAGGGATTGCGACTGCCATTGTCACAATTTTAGTTTTAATATTTGCTGAAATTACACCTAAATCTTTAGCAATTAATAATGTTTTATCAATTTTTAAGCTAGTTGTTCGTCCGATTTATTTATTATCAAGGGTTCTTTCTTTTCTCGGAATTATTTATCTGTTTGAAACCATCGCTCAATACACAGTACAGTTCTTTCAGAAATTGCTTGGACAAAATGATCAGCAAGGAGAATCCCTCACTGATTTACAGCTCATGATAGAGTTATTGGGAGGAAAAGGAAAACTTGATATTTATAAACATCAGTTATTAAATAAAGCCCTGATGTTGGATCAACTACGGGCTAAAGATGTGGTCAAGCCCCGCATTGCCATGCGAACGATTTCTCATCAGGGAACGTTAGAAGAATTAGTCAATCTTTGTTTAGATACGGGTTATTCTCGCATTCCGGTTCAAGGCGAATCAAAAGATGAAATTGTCGGAATTGTTCATTTGAAGGAAGCACTGCGTTTACTGCATAATCTTCCTGAAGAAAGTCGTAGCCAAGCTTTAGTAACGGAAGCGATGGCACCCCCTGTCTATATTCCAGAAACCAAACAAGTAGCGAGTATGCTGAAGGAAATGTTACAACAACGGCTACACATTGCCATTGTGGTCGATGAATATGGAGGAACAGTCGGCTTAGTGACCCTAGAAGATATTCTCGAAGAGTTGGTGGGAGAAATTTATGATGAAAGCGATTTTCCTCGTTATCGCCAGCGCAACAACGGAAAATCAAACTCTACTCAGTCACGCCGCCGCCGTTCCCAAGAAGGATAAGAAAAAACTTTGTTTGGAACCCTTCCCATTCCTGAAACCTTGTGCTAGTATTAATAATTGCGTGGAAAAACGGGTCGGTGCCCGAGTGGTTAATGGGGGCGGACTGTAAATTCGCTGGCTAAGCCTACGTTGGTTCAAATCCAACCCGGCCCACTCCTCCCCACGCCCGTGTAGCTCAGCGGTAGAGCACACCCTTGGTAAGGGTGAGGTCACGAGTTCAAGTCTCGTCACGGGCTTTTTCCTTTCCGGTTCTCGCTTCAATTTTGATGTATATTTACTAATTAATCGCGCAACTGATCATTATTTTCTTTTATTCCGAGTCTGATATCTTTTCCGTCTTGCCTTCAACATTATTCGGTAAAGGTTGTCCTGCTTCTAGATATTCCTCACAAATCATTTCAAAAACGTTGTTGAGTTCCAATCGTGCTTCTTCAGGATTTTTTCCCCACGCATGACAACCTTTAATTGCAGGAACATAAGCAACAAATGTTCCATTCTTGTCAGGGTGTAAAATAATTTTATCGTCCGTTAAGGCTTTCATTACTATTTTCTTGAATAGTGTCTTGATATCACTTAGCTTTAAAGCGCGATCGCGCGAGCGATGATTATCTTCTTTGATTCATTTTAATAGTATCTGTATTATTGTATTATTCTAGTAATTATTCGATGATCATTTCATTTCGCGATCAAGGTACAGAAGACATTTTTCAAGGTAAGCTAACTAAGCGAGCTTTAAAGAAGTGTCCCAAAAATTTGATCAAAAAAGCAGTAAAAAAACTAGTACTCCACAACACTAATTTTGATAGGTAATTGCTTTCTGATCTATTGACATAACAATTATTCCAGAGCTTTTCCACCTGTCATAACTTCCTTGGTTAAGTACTAGATATCATTGATTCTGCTGCTACCTTGGATAACTTACGAGTTCCTCCTGGCAACCAACTTGAAAAACTGCAAGGCGATCGCGCAAATCAGTACAGTATCAGATTGAACGAACAGTATCGAATTTGTTTTCGGTGGTTGGGAGAAAATGCAGAAGACGTAGAAATTGTTGATTATCACAGGTAGAAGAAATGATGGTTAGAGTTCCCACTGATAGACAACCCACTCATCCTGGTATCATCCTCTTAGAGGAGTTTCTCGAACCGATGGACATCACTAAACTTAGATTAGCACAAGAAAAGTTTGTTTGACTCAACAAGAGTGAAGGTTTCGTCAAACTCGCCTTATATCCAAGGGCTAAAGCTGCTTGGTTTTACGGCGACTCCTATAAAAGAGGGGAGGGAACCCTTCCCTGAGAAATGAATTTACCCGACAGAAGACGGTTCTGACTGAGTCACAGGAACACTGTCTAAAATAACTTGTGCCGCCCGTTCTCCAGAAATCGTTGCGCCTTCCATGCTATCGATGTAGTCTTGTTGGGTGTAGCTACCAGCCAGGAAGAAATTATCCACCGGGGTTTTTTGGTCAGGACGATAGACATCCATACCGGGTGCTTCGCGATAAAGCGATTGAGCCAGTTTCACAACACTATACCAAGTCATGTTTAACTCCCGGGAAGAGGGAAATAAATTGTGAACTTGTTCAAGGACATGCTGCGCGATCGCGCGATTGCTTTCTTTTATAAAGGGATCGCCAGGCGTTAGGACTAACTGCAATAATGACCCTTCTCCTTCCCGATAATAATCGGCAGGGCTGGTTAAAGCTAAATCGGCAAAACAAGAGAAATCCGCATCAGGTGTATAAAGGAGGTTATCAAGTCCTGCCGCTTCTTTTAATTGCTTTCGTTTCTCAGGATCTTGTAATTCTGTCACCCAGCCATCAAAGCGTAACTGCACGGTTGCGACAGGGACTGCCTCCAGTTTGTAAATATTATCGAATTGCGACCATTTGCGCCAATTTCCAGGAATTAAGCGTTTAATTCCAGGGACATCGCACGCAGCGACATAAGCATCAGCAATAATCGTTTCTGTTTCTTCCCCATTAGCGACAACAATACCGGTGACGGCAGTTTTGCCCGCTTTTTCTTCATATAGCACTTCTCGCACCCGACGACGGGTATAAATTTTTGCGCCTCTGGCTTCTAAGTAATCGATAATCGGTTGATGAAGATACTCTTGGGGTGAACCTTCCAACATCCGTAACACCGAGGCTTCGGTACGGGCAGCAAATAATTGGAAAATCGTCAACATACAACGTGCCGAGATATTTTCCGTATCAATAAACCCTAACGCATACGCAATGGGATTCCACATCCGCTTCAAACTGCCATCATTGCCACCATGAGAGCGAAACCAGTCCGCAAAACTAATTTTATCTAAATCACGGATGGTTTTCATTGCCCCATCCAAATCCACTAACCCCCTGACAATGGGGCTGGTGCCTAAAGCAAGGGAGTTCGCCATTTTGTCCATGGTAGACAGTTGCGAGGTAGTAAAAAAGGCTTTTAAGCCATTAAACGGCGCACCGGTAAGAAAGCGAAAATCCAGTTCTCCCACTTTCCCTCCTTCATTGATAAAGGTGTGGGTGTGTTCTTTCAGGCGTAAATGCGCGATCGCGCCCACTTTTTCCATTAACTTAAACAGGTGGTAATAACAGCCAAAAAAGACATGCAATCCCATTTCCAGATGATTGCCATCAGCATCCACCCAACTGCCCACTTTGCCACCAACAAAGGGACGAGATTCATAAATTTCCACATCCCATCCCGCATCGGCTAAATTGACCGCTGTCGAAAGTCCAGCTAAACCGGCACCAACAATTGCAACTCGCATCCCGCTTCTTTTTATCCTTCTCTAGCGTTTTCTCATATTGTAAAAAAAAATTAACATTAATGGTGTAGAAGGTTTACCAACCGAAGGAACGAATTGATCAACGGTCACCTTGATTGAAGACAGATGCCTTCCTAAATGGAAGGCGTAATTTTGGACTCCACCTCTCTTGTTAAGATTAATACCAGATGAATTGGAGAGAAAACTACGAGTTATACCCCACCCCTCGCTCGTTTAATTGAGCGGTTGCAAGGCTTACCGGGTGTCGGACCCAAAACCGCTCAACGTCTAGCATTTCACATCCTCAAACGACCGGATCAAGAAGTTGAAGCCCTTGCCAATGCCCTCATTGAAGCAAAAAAACAAATTGGACTGTGTCGGGTTTGCTTTCACCTCAGTGCTGACTCCGTTTGTGAAATTTGCCGCAATCCTAACCGTGATGATAGTACCATTTGTGTCGTTCCTGAGTCTCGTGATGTGATTGCCTTGGAAAAAACCCGCGAATATTCTGGGAAATACCATGTGCTTGGCGGTATTATTTCCCCCATGGATGGCATTGGTCCCGAACAGTTACATATTCAGCCTTTAGTAGAACGGGTGAGTCAACAGCAAGTTAAAGAAGTCATTCTTGCTATTAGTCCTAGCGTAGAAGGAGATACGACCACCTTATATCTGGGTCAATTGTTAAAACCGTTTACTCGTGTCACTCGTATTGCCTTTGGTTTGCCAATGGGGGGGGATTTGGAATATGCTGATGAAGTTACGTTGGCACGGGCTTTAGAAGGACGACGAGAGTTAGAGTAATGTCACTAGCAAGGGAAAAGTTTACTCAGGAAATGACACTGCCGGATCATGAGATTGATTTGGCAAAGGTTGCACTCTACATTGCCCAAGAGGAAACCCCTAATTTAGACATTGATTCCTATTTAACCCAGCTTGATGAATGGGCGCAACAGGTGCAAGCATTATTTCCGGTGGAACGGTATCCCTTGCGGGTAATTCAAGCCCTGAACCAAGTTTTATACGAAGATTTGGGCTTTCACGGGAACGAAGAAGATTATTACGATCCGCGCAATAGTTTCCTGAATGAGGTTATTGAACGTCGCACTGGCATTCCCATTACGTTGGCGCTGGTTTATTTAGAAGTGGCGCGTCGTATTGATTTTCCGATGGTGGGCATTGGGATGCCGGGTCACTTTTTAATTCGTCCCCAGTTTAAAGATGCGGGCATTTTTGTGGATGCCTTTCATAAGGGAGAGGTGTTGTTTCCGCAAGATTGTGAGGAACGATTACAAGAAATTTATCAGCAACCGATCGCGCTCGAACCCGAATTCTTAGAAGCCGTCAGCAAACAGGAATTGATTGCCCGGATGCTGACGAATCTCAAACTCATTTATATTAACCACCAAGATTTAGAGCGGGCATTGAGTATTATTGAACGTCTATTGCTCGTATTTCCCGATGCCATTACCGAACAGCGCGATCGCGGACTTTTATCCTATCAGTTGGGACGGCTTCCCCAAGCCATTGCCGATCTCAAAACCTATCTCGCTCATTTTCCAGAAGCCTCTGATGCTGCCATGATTCAACTGCTACTCCGCCAAATTACCCCCAGTGAGAATGAGGAGGAGTAAGCAGCGCTCAGTTTATTTTGCTTCGCGTGGGCTATGCCCTACATCCTTTGTTCTTGATAGTTACAAGCCAGTTAATAACTAATGACTAATAACCAATGACCAATGACCAATGACTAATGACCAATCATTTAAATCCACTCTGAATATAGAGTGCTTCTGCCACTCGTTTCAAGCGACGCAACTGCGCCGCCATATCTTGTTCCGTTAAACGAGCAGCAAAGAGGTCAAAGCCAATTCTGATCAGCGGATTCGGAATTTTAAATTCAAAGCGATTAATCAGTTTGGTGCCATCTCGATTCGGCTCACATTCCCAGCGATCGCGCCCTTGAAAAAAGCCCACAAATTCCCAGACAATCAACCCTGGTTCTCGCTCGACCACAGTATTTTTGAGGGTGGGTTGGATGCCTGGCAAATCAATAATAAAACGGCTGCGACTGCCGAGTTTCGTATCCCACTCTCCGATGGGTTCACAGCGTAAACGAGGGTTCAACCAACGGTGCATTAAATTGATATCACTAATGCATTGTTCAACAATAACGGCACTGGCATTAATCTGTATCGATTGTTCAAATACTTTATAGTCTCTCATTAATAGTAACGCTAAGACAGCAAATTTTTTCACTTCCCATCAATTCTAGAAAATCTTGAATTTAGCATTTGTTAATTTTTGATTGCACCCACAAAACCTATAAGAATTTTTAGATTTAATAAAGACACACGATAAGTAAATTAATTTTAGAAGTTGTATTTTTTTGCTTTAATGTTGGAGAAAGAGATTTTCATACTAAAATAAAGCCAATTCATTGATGAATGGCATTTTTGCCTAAACTCATCTGAATCCTTCTATAGAATGAGTTTTAATCTCAAAATATGAGTTTTAATCTCACAATCAGTGTACAAACCTAAACCTAACCTAGAAAAATGATTCTCTCTAATCCATCAACGGTATTAACACGACCACCAATTTTACTGGCACAGAACAGTATTGGTGAGTTGCTGACGCAAGTCTTACAAGATTCTAGAAGTTTTGTTTACGCGATCATTATCTTAGTCGTCGGATGGCTCGTTGCTTGGGCTGTTGCTGCCACCATCCGCGGTCTTCTGAAACGTACCGAACTCGATAATCGGATTGCCACTTGGCTCACGGGACAAGAGGGAGGGGAACCGATTCCCATCGAAAAATGGACAGCAGATGTGGTGTACTGGCTGATTCTGCTCTTTGTCATTGTGGCTGCCCTGCAACGACTGCAACTCGAGGCGGTTTCTGAGCCTTTAAACACCCTACTTAACGAAATTACCGGCTTCTTACCCCAAATTGGTGCTGCTGCGATCCTGATTGGTGTTGCTTGGTTAATTGCGACCTTGGTCAAAGTTGTCGTTGTTCGGGTTTTGCGAACCTTCAACCTCGATCAGCGTTTTGGAGAGCAAGTAGGGACAACTGATAGTGAGCTGACTCTGAGTGAAACCATTGGCAATACTCTTTATTGGTTTATTTTCTTACTGTTCCTCCCTTCCATTCTCAGTACCCTACAACTTGAAGGAACGTTACGTCCGGTTCAAGAATTGGTGAACCGTATTCTCTCAATTCTTCCTAATGTGTTAGCAGCCTTCTTAATTGTCTTCATTGGTTGGCTAATTGCGCAAGTGGTCAGGAGAATTGTAACGAATCTTTTAGCGAGTACCGGTTCCGATCAATTGGGAAGTCGCTTTGGTTTGTCAGGAACTGATGAAACCCAATCGTTATCTTGGATTATTGGCACTTTGGTTTATGTGTTGATTTTAATTCCCGTCGTCATTGCCGGGTTAGAAGCACTGAAAGTGCAAGCGATTTCTCAGCCTGCCATTGCAATGTTGAATCAGATTCTCAACGCTTTCCCCAAGATCTTTACGGCTGGGCTAGTGCTGATTATTTCCTATTTCCTAGCCCAGTATATTTGTGAATTTGTCAGTAACATTCTGTCGAACATTGGATTTGACAATCTCTTTTCCTGGTTGGGCTTACAACGCACTCAAGAAGAAGGAGAAGCCGAAACTGTTCTCACGCAAGAAACCCAAGAACGTACTGCAACTTCCGGTATTCAGCAGCGCACCCCATCAGAGCTGATGGGCATTATTACCTTAGTCGGAATTATGCTGTTTGCCACCCTAGCCGCGGTGAATATTCTAGATATTCCAGCGTTAACTGAGTTGGTCAGTGGCATTGTTTTAGTTTCAGGTAAAATCATTGCTGGCTTGATTATCTTTGCAGTCGGTTTATATTTTGCCAATCTTGCCTTCAACCTTATTGTCAGCTCTGGAATGCAGCAGAGTCGGACCCTCGCACAAGCGGCTCGGATTGTGATTATTGCCTTTAGCTTGGCAATGGGACTGCAACAGATGGGAATTGCGCCTAATATCGTCAATTTAGCGTTTGGCTTACTTTTAGGGTCCATTGCTGTCGCGATCGCGCTGGCGTTCGGTTTAGGATCTCGCGAGATTGCCGCCGAACAAGTGCGGGAATGGCTGAATAACTTCAAGTCTTCTCGAAATAATTATTGATTCGTGCAGTCAACGGTTACCCCTCTTGTCTTTCTTAAGACCTTATTGAGAGGGCGATCTAGAAACATTAAGCGGTTAACTATGATGAGCTGCATCCCTTAACTCCCCATACGGTTAAAAATTTAACAGATGTGAGCAAGAATTCCCCCATCTACTTCGTTGAGATGGGGGATGAAGCGCGAACTTAGAACACAAACTAACTAACAAGTCGGTGCTACTTCAGTTTAAAATTGAGGAGCAAGCCTCAAAACAAGGAGTGCAATCGTTGATGGCAGTTAAAAAACAATACAATAGCTTTTCCGAACTCCTAGCCGAGTCTTCGACACCAGTTTTAGTTGATTTTTATGCAACCTGGTGTGGCCCCTGTCAAATGATGTCCCCAGTCTTAGATGCCGTGAAAAAGCAGTTTCATGACCGTTTAACCGTCGTCAAAATCGACACCGATAAATATCCTCATCTTGCTTCTGAGTATCACATTCTTGCTTTACCAACGTTAATTTTGTTTAAAGCGGGTCAACCGGCTCAACGGTTTGAAGGGATGAGAAGCAGTGAACAACTCAGTTCGGAGTTAGAACCATTGCTTTAAGTGGGTGATTTGGGATTTAGGATTAATTTGTTTTTCCTTCAACAAAAGATCCGTGGGACTCCCCCACCTCGGAACAGGTGGGGGAGGAAAGCGGGTGAGTCGATACCGCTCGATGCGGTTGAGACTCACATTTTCTTAGGCTACACATAAGC
>JAAANX010000065.1 GCA_009909085.1 Cyanobacteria bacterium GSL.Bin1
CTTTAGGGGAAATAGATGCTTCACCAAAACCTTTTGCCATGACCAATCCTGATTGCTAGATGGATTCTAATAGCATATTACAGCTTCATTTTTCTTGCGCTTACCCTGCATTTATTGCGTTTTATGGAATCCTCCACAAACTGTCACAATTACTACTCAACAATATCTGGATGTGAAAGAAAAAGGAGAATGGGTTAATCAAGCTAAGAAAAATAACTCTCTTTGGAATGGACAGAAACTATTAGGATTTATTTTAGGTGCAATAGGAGCAATTATGTTGCTGAACGCAACAAGCATGGATACGACAGTTACAACAACTACTGGTAATCGTGTTAGTAACATTGGCTTGATGCAAGAACAAGATCAACAAACTATGACTGGGGGGATTATTTTAATAGTTGGAGTTGTCTTATTTGCTTTAGATAAAAATAAAGAATAAAATCAGACAATTAAACTGAGAGCATTATCATTTTTTCGACTTACTTATAGGATCGCGTTGAGAACTTGACCTCCTCATAAACTAAAGGTTCTTTTTGCAACATCGGTTCTTTCTCCTCTCCTTGATATTCCCAAACGCCAACAAAGGCATAATCTTGATCATTTCGTTTGGCTTCACCAGAAGAAAGAAAACCGCTTTTGACTTCCTCATCTTTTTCCGTGTATTGATGTTCAACGCGAAAGTGACTCCCGCAAGATTCTTCTCGCATTAGTGCATCTCGGCACATTAAGGCGCCAAACTCGATAAAGTCAGCCACACGCCCGGCACGTTCTAATTCCTGATTAATACTAGTTTCGCTGCCAACGACTTTCACATTCTGCCAGAAGTCTTCCCGGAGGGCAGTAATATCACTGAGGGCTTGCTTTAATCCGTCTTTAGAGCGACTCATTCCACACTGATTCCACATAATCTCACCGATTTGTTTATGGAAGTAGCGTGGGCTAGCTTTTCCTGTCGTTTTATTCCCAAGCAAGCGTTTGATTTTATCTTGGGCAGCTTTTTCTGCAATCTCAAACTCTGGTGCATCGGTTTTGACTTTTCCCGAACCGGATAAGCCAACCGTTCCGGCTAAATAATGACCAATGGTGTAAGGTAAGACAAAGTAGCCATCCGCTAAACCTTGCATCAGTGCCGATGCACCGAGACGGTTTGCCCCATGATCGGAAAAGTTTGCTTCCCCAGCGACAAAAAGCCCAGGGAGATTACTTTGTAAGTTATAGTCCACCCAAAGTCCGCCCATGGTGTAGTGAACTGCGGGATAAATCATCATGGGGGTTTGATAAGGGTTAGTGCCAGTAATGCGGTTGTAGATGTCAAAGAGGTTTCCGTAGCGTTCCGAGATGGTTGTTTCCCCAATACGAGAAATAGCGTCACGAAAGTCTAAAAACACCCCAAAGCCTGTGGGTGCAACGCCTCGCCCTTCATCACACACTTCTTTTGCAGCACGAGAGGCAATGTCACGGGGGGCAAGATTACCAAAACTGGGATATTTCCGTTCTAAATAGTAATCTCGGGCTTCTTCTGGGACATCATTGGGGGAAAGTTCACCGTTTCTGATTTTCTGCGCGATCGCGCGCTCTTTCGGCACCCAAATCCGTCCATCATTCCGTAGCGATTCTGACATCAAGGTTAATTTCGATTGTTGATCGCCCTGTACAGGAATACAAGTGGGATGAATCTGCGTATAACAGGGATTGGCAAACCCCGCCCCTTGACGATAAGCCCGATAGGCAGCAGTGACATTACACCCTTGGGCATTGGTTGAGAGGAAGTAAACATTGCCATAGCCTCCCGTACACAGCACCACACAATCTCCTGCCCAACGTTCAATTTCTCCCGTCACCAGATTGCGAGTAATAATGCCTTTCGCTTCTCCATCCACCACTACTAGTTCCAACATTTCATGGCGGTTATACATCTTGACTTGTCCGGTTGCAATCTGACGGCTCAATTGCTGATATGCTGCGAGTAAAAGCTGTTGTCCGGTTTGTCCTCGTGCGTAAAACGTGCGACTGACTTGCGCCCCCCCAAAGGAACGATTCGCCAGTAGCCCGCCATATTCTCGGGCAAAAGGCACCCCCTGGGCCACCATTTGATCAATAATATTGACACTGACTTGGGCTAAGCGATAGACATTTGCTTCTCGGGAACGGTAATCTCCGCCTTTTATGGTGTCGTAAAACAACCGATAAACCGAATCCCCATCATTCTGGTAATTCTTAGCAGCATTAATCCCCCCTTGCGCTGCAATGGAGTGGGCGCGACGGGGACTATCTTGATAGCAAAAGCAACTGACTTGATAGCCCATCTCTGCTAAAGACGCAGCTGCGGATGATCCGGCTAGCCCAGTTCCCACAACCAGGATGTGATATTTGCGTTTGTTAGAGGGGTTCACTAACTTGAGATTGAACTTATGGTTATCCCATTTCTCAGCGAGAGAACCGTTGGGAATATTAGACTCTAATCTCATTTTTGTTATTTATTCTTAGTTATTTTTAAATTTCTTCTTTTCTATTCGGGGGGCGATGCGTCCCTCAGTAGCTGGTCACAGATGAATGATAATTATTAACTGAAATCGTTTCCCCTGTAACAACAGAATACAGCACATCTGGGTCTAAATCTGCACCATTAGACCAATAAATTGTTCCCCATTCAGGATTAACTTCAACACTTCGGAAGTAGTTTAAATCTTGTAATGGTTCAAAGATACCAGAAAATTCAATCAGTTTACGAATATCAACAATTCCTTCGCAACCATCCTCAAATTTGAGATAAATTTGATAATCCTCTTGGGGAATGACTTGAATAATATCTTTTAGCATGATTTACTCCAAAGGCTCAATTTTACAGATGGGCTGTTGATTTCTTGCGCGTTCCCAATTTTCTCTTAATTCTGTTTGGTGAAGGGTGGCCCATTCTATTACTAAGCCCAGAACTCTTGGTGATAACTTTCCTTGCAAAATTGATAGACTATTGATGTCAATGATCGCTTTCTGTTTATTGTAGCGAACGTGGAAATGAGGAGGCGAGTGATCGTTATAATACATAGTTATAATAATTCCAAGAAAACGGCTAATTTCTGGGATAATGGAGCGTATCTAGATTATCTTTTTCTCGATCTGATTCGGTCACTGATTACTGGCCACTGGTCGCTGTTTTGTAATCAATGGTAATTGTTCCCTTGCCATCCCAATCTTTAATTTGTGTCAGAACTGTTTTTGCTTGCACTAACTGAATATTGGTTGTTTCAGAAACCAAAACGAAAGCAGGAATCGACGCAAAGCCAATAAAAACTACAATGCTATAAACCAAGGCGAAGCGATTTAACCAGTAGCGGGTGCGCTCATTCCGTAAGCCTAAACTTTGAAATAGACTGGTTGCACCATGAGATAAGTGCCAACATAACAGCCCCATGCTAATGATATAAAACAGCGATACATACCAAAATTCACTGGAAAAGCCATAGATCATCATGGCATACACATCTTGAGTCAGATGATTGCCAAGGGAATATGTGAGTTGTCCAAATTCGGGGTGGACTTTCTGAACGGTGAAGTGGAGGAGATGAAAAATAATATAGATCAGTACAACTGCGCCACTGTAAGTCATATAGCGAGATGCACTGCTGGCTTGTATCCATTGATTGTTGACATAACCAATCGGACGCGCTGCATTATTTTCTAGTTTCAACTGCACCGCCATCCAAATATGAACCCCCACCATTAATAATAGTCCGATGCGAAGTGCCCAAAGAATTTCTCCTGGCAAAATGTCATGGAGGAAATAGGCATACTCGTTAATTTCTTCAGGGGATAAAAAGATCTGTAAGTTGCCAAGCAGATGCCCAAAAACAAAGATGACCATCCCTAAGCCGGTAATCGCCATTAAATATTTTTTAATCAGGGAAGGAATCTTGCGAGAAGTAACAACACTCATGAAAAGCAGTTGATTTTCAGATTGAAAACAGCCCTATTGTATTTTATTTACCCATGTGATTTCACAATTTGCCCAAAATCGGCTAAAACTCGGGCATGATTGCGCAGTAATCCCAATAAACACAAACGATTTTGCTGAATCGCTGGGTCTTCTGCCATTACTAACACGCTATCTTCCCCATCAAAGAAAGTGCTGACGGTTGGGGTAATTTCTCCTAAGCCATCCACCAGTTGCTGATAGTTCCGTTTTTCACGGCTAGCTTGGGTTTTGGGCAGCAGTTCAATTAATGCGTCGTAAAAAGCTTTTTCGGAGTTTTGTTCAAATAAATTAGGATCAACGACGCCCCGAGGATCAAGCGTTTGCAGATCGAGGGTTCCTTTTTCTGCTAAGCGAGTAGAACGATTGACCGTCTCGTAAATGGAATCTAAGATTTGGTTGTCGCGGATCTCTTGGAGGAATTGTGCCCTGGCTTGGACATCTAAAACGGCTGTTAATGCCCGTTGGGTATATTCTTCGTCGTTTTCGCCTAAAACTGCATTGATCAGGTCATAATCAATATTTTTCTCTGATAAAAGGGTACGTATCCGCTGCAAGAAAAAGTCTTGAAGTTGGGAAAGTAACGTTGCAGTGTGTTCACTTTCGCCAAAAGTTTGAATAAAGTGATCGACTCCTTGTTTGAGGAGTTGTTGGAGGTTCAAAGGCAGATTGTCGCCCCAAATAATGCTAATAATCCCATTGGCGGCGCGACGGAGGGCAAACGGATCAGAGGAACCACTGGGAATCATTCCTAAGCCAAAAATGCTAACCAGGGTATCTGCGCGATCGCTGATGGCGACGACTTGGGCAACCATTTGGTCAGGCAGATCATCATGTGCCCCTTTCGGGAGATAATGTTGAGAGATGGCACGAGCAACAATTTCCGCTTCGCCACTAGCAAGGGCATATTTTTCCCCCATAATCCCCTGGAGTTCTGGAAATTCTCCAACCATTTGCGTGACTAGATCAGCTTTACAGAGTTGCGCAGCCCGTTGAATTTGCTGCTTCTCCGTTTCCGAGACATCTAGCTGTTCACACACCCAGCTGGCGTATTCTTGAATCCGTCTCACCTTGTCTCCCACTGATCCCAGTTTTTCTTGGAAGGTAACTGTATCAAGTTGGGGAATATAATCGGCTAAAGGTTTACTTAAATCCGTATTGTAGAAGAATTGACCATCAGCTAAGCGCGCGCGAATCACCCGTTCATTGCCGCGGATAATGATCTCGGCTTTCTTGGGATCGCCGTTAGCAGCCGTAATAAAGTAGGGGAGGAGTTCTTTTGCTGTTTTGTCTTTCCAGACTGGGAAATAGCGCTGGTGGCTAATCATTTCTGTAGTGATCACTTCTGGAGGAAGATTGAGAAACTCATCATCAAATTTACCCGTGATCACAAAGGGAAATTCCACTAAGTTGGTCACTTCGGTCAGTAAGTCTTGATCCAGAACCGCGTATCCCCCTTCGGTTTGGGCTTGCTGTTGCACTTGTTGCGCGATCGCGCTTTTTCTTACTTCCGGATCAACGGTAATTTTTGCTTCGGCTAAAGTCTCTACATAGTTCTCGGGATGAGGAATCGGAATTTCTTGCGGAGATAATACCCGATGACCCCAGGATCGATTCGTGCCCTGAATGGTTTCTGATCCATTTTCTAAAGCGACAGACAAGACTTGTTCATCAAGTAACGTAACTAACCAGCGAATCGGGCGGGGAAACCGTAACTCCCCATCTCCCCAGCGCATAAACCGTTTCCCTTCCAGGTTAAAAATCCAATCTGGGGTCAATTCCTGCAAAATTTCGGCAGTCTTGCGACCAGTAATGACTTTTTTAATAAAAACAAAGTCTCCCTTTTCTGTGGGGCGAATTTCCAGGTCTTCTACGGCAATCCCTTGTTTTTTGGCAAAGCCTTGCGCTGCTTTTGTTGGTTCGCCGTCTTTAAAGGCAGCACTGGCGGGGGGACCTTTAATTTCCTCTTCGCGATCCGCTTGTTTCTCGGGTAATCCGCTAATGACAACCGCTAATCGGCGAGGCGTTCCATAAACCTGAATCGTTTCCGGGGTTAAAAACTGTTCTTGTAGCGTGTTGGGAATGCGAGTTTGCCATTGCGCGATCGCGCTTTCGATAAAATCTGCGGGGAGTTCTTCGGTGCCAACTTCTAAGAGAAAACTTACCATGATCCAAGGAGAACCGTCCAAAAGTCCGTTACAACAGTCTAGCAACTTGTGGGCGCATTGCGGTAAGAGAAAATTTTGATTTACCCCTTGCCAAGAGATTACCCCTGTGTTTATAATAAATTACTGTTGCTTCAAAGGCAACGGCTGTAATCCTCAGTAGCTCAGCGGTAGAGCGGTCGGCTGTTAACCGATTAGTCGCAGGTTCGAATCCTGCCTGGGGAGTTTTAAGTAATTTGATATAACCACAGAGACACAGAGGACACAAAGGTTCCCAAGGTGTGTCTTGAGGTTTTTCGAGAGAGATTTAAACCGCCCTTGCTGGGAGTTACTTATTGGGGAGGCTTAACGTTGGCGAGGAAGGGAGTTTCTTTCCCAGAAGACGCCATCGGCATACCCTTGAATGGTTGGATTGTGTTCTGCCATGGCTAGCCGTTTTTGCGCCAAACAAGCATAGTCGAGATCAATTTCTACCCCACTGTAGTTGCGATTTAGTTTTTTTGCGACCACAGCAGTGGTTCCCACGCCTAAAAAGGGGTCAAAAATCATATCCCCTTCTTGAGAACTGGCTAAGATGATTTTTGCTAAGAGTTTTTCCGGTTTCTGTGTCGGATGATCAGTATTTTCAGGCATTGACCAAAAGGGAACTGTGAGATCTGACCAGAAATTAGAAGGATGCGTCAAACGATAATTGCCTTGTTTTTCTTCTGTCCAATCTTTCGGTTTTCCATTCACTTTATAGGGTGCAATCACTTTCTTTTTCAATTTTACTGCCTCAGGATTAAAATAATATTGATCCGAAACTGTCCCAAACCAAATATCCTCAGAACAGTTTTTCCAATTTGACTTTGCACCGCGTCCTTTTTCTCGTTCCCAAGTAATCCGATTCCGAATAATAAAATATCGAGACATGATCCGATAAATTGCGTTTGATGAGACCCAATCCCCGCAAATATAAACAGATGCAGTTGGTTTTAAAAGTCTTACCAATGGCTGCAACCATTGCTCCATCCAGACTTCATAATTTTCATCCGTCATTTTTTGGAAGCGACTGCGATTAAAGGTTTTACTCAAGTTATAAGGCGGATCAATAAATAATAAATCAATAAAATTGTTAGGAAGTTGATCGATAACTGTAAATATATCTTGCTGAATAACTTGATTAATAATTTGTTCTAACGGAACGGACTGCTGAAGTGTGAGTAACTTTTTTTTATAGTCATTTTTTTCTTGTTCGTTGAGGGTAATCGTTCGATTTCGGTTTGCTTTGTCTGTCTGTGCCATTAGGTTTAAATTAGAGGATTTAATTCAACTTTTGGTGATTGTCAGTCTAACCTAAGGTGCTTTAAATTTTCCATTGGAAATTGTCTATGGACGAATTTTACCCAGCGTTACCATTACCTTACTCTACACGCAAGAGCTAACTATTACTTTGAAATGTTTGCGCCAACATGCTTTTGATTGCGTTGTTTAGCCAGTTCTTGTTGTCGCCGACGTTCTGTGCAGCGATCGCGCTGTTTTTCCGTTAAGCGATCATAGCAATAAGGGCAAGAAATCCCTGGTTCATATTTTTCTGATTGGCGATCTGTAGGGGATAAAGGCTGGCTGCAGGCATAACAGAGTTCATAGTTTCCGGTTTCTAAATCCTCAGTAACTGCAACTCGTTGATCAAAAACAAAACATTCCCCTTCCCATAACGATTCCTCTGAAGAAACCGTTCCTAAATAATTCAAAATTCCGCCATTGAGTTGATAGACTTCCTCAAATCCTTTTTCAACTAAATAAGCACTCGCCTTCTCACACCGAATGCCTCCCGTGCAAAACATTGCAATTTTCGTATGCTTTTTCGGATCAAGATTTTCTTCCACAAATTCAGGAAATTGACGAAAACTATAAGTATGGGGAGAAATCGCATTTTGAAAGGTTCCCACTTTATATTCGTACTCATTGCGAGTATCAATCACTAACACTTCTGGATCAGAAATAATCTCATTCCACGTTTTGGGGTCAATGTGTTCTCCCGTGGTAATTGCTGGTTCAATTTCATCAACGCCCATCGTCACAATTTCCGGTTTAATTTTCACCTTTAAACGAAGAAAAGGCAGTTCCTGTGTCTCTGTCAACTTGGGTTGAATATCTGCAATTCGTTCATCTTCTTCGAGAAGTTTAAAAAACTGATCAATACTGTCTTTTTCACCCGCAATTGTGGAATTAATTCCTTCTTTCGCTAAAAGAATTGTTCCCATAATGCCGTTATTTTCACAAAACGTCTTGAGCTTACTTTGTAATGTCTCTAACTGATCTAACTCAATAAACTTATAAAACGTAGCAACAATCATTTTTAACCTCCTTCGTGCTCTTTGTGTCTTTGTGGTTATTTTAATCTCTTATTACACTTACTTGATCGCTAAAAAACCTTCAAAACAAATATATTTCATCACTGTTGTAATATCAACAAACCCCGCTCTTTCGAGTAAGCCTAAATTTCCAGCCCGAGAAAACGGTTCTAAAATCCCTTTCAGACTACGATTTTTAGCAATAATTTCATCGCCAGAATAGCCTTGGTTTAATTTATAATCTGTATAAAGTGTCGTCATCATATCTTGAAAACGGGCATCCGGACTGCGGACTTTTTCAAATAAAAGAAAGCCCCCTCCCCAATTCAGGGCTTCATAAATTCGATTAAATAAAACTTGACGATGTTTCGGCTTAATAAACTGCATTGTGTAGTAAGCAATAATTAAATCAGCCTTTTCTAATTCTAAATCAATTAAACTCTCATTGCGAATTTCAATATTGGGAAACGGTTGGCACAGATTTTGGGCATAATTCACCATGTCAGCTTCGATGTCAATGCCAATAAATTGCACTCGTTTCTTGTTATGATGTTTGGCTAAACCAGCCAACAAAGTTCCTGTCGAGCAACCTAAATCGTAACAGATTGACCCATCACCTAAGAAGAAGTCAGATATGCTAATCCCTAATTCATGGCTGGTTTCATAAAAGGGAATGGATTTCTTGATATGCTGATCAAAGTGTTGACTAATTTCACCACTAAATGACCAATTGGCATTACCCGCTTCAATTTGATCTCCTACATTTGTCATTATTTTTGATTGATCAGGGCAAGGTTATTTTCAAAACTGAACTTACTACGTGAATTGAGAAAAACGATGATTGGTTTACCTTTAGTTTAAAGTGGTTTTCGGATCACTGTAATTCCCATGGCAATTAAGCCCACATTTCTAAAGAGACTCCCCAGAATTTGTAGGATATCAGGAAGCGGTAGTAACGCAACAGCAAGGTTAAGAGAAATTCCAATCAAAAAAAGCGCGATCGCGCTGGGTGAGAACACTTTGGCTTTTAAAGAATCAATTCCAAACTCGGAAATAAGATGTAACCTGGGAGCAGCGATCGCGGTTGTTCCAATGATCCAGCGTAAAGATTTTGTCATTTCCCGGTTCTTGCCGCAGCAGTTTTCGAAGACGGCGATCTTAAGCTAATTTGTAGCCAAAATCAGCTTTGTCAGCCACGAATACATCCCAATTTCTTGATCAACTTAACTCATTTCTAGCATCCGTTGAATTGGCTTTAAAGCCGCCACCCGAATCTCTTTAGAAAGCGTCACTTCCGGTTGGCGATGTTTCATCGCGAGATAGAGTTTTTCTAGCGTATTTAACCGCATATACGGACATTCATTGCAGGCGCAATTATTCATCGCCGGTGCTGGAATAAAGGTTTTATTGGGAGTGGCTTTTTCCATTTGATGAATAATGCCGGGTTCAGTTGCCACAATAAACTCAGACTGAGCACTTTCTTGAGAATACTTGAGTAAAGAAGTTGTGGAACCAATATAATTGGCGTGACGTAAAACGGGTTCTTCACATTCCGGGTGAGCGATAATTTCTGCTTCGGGATGAGTGGTTTTCAGCTGGACAATTGCTTTTTCCGAAAAGGTTTCATGAACAATACAGCTGCCTTCCCATAAGACTAAATCGCGTCCGGTTTGCTGCATCACATAGCGCCCTAAATTGCGATCCGGTGCGAAAATAATTGGCTGATCTTCGGGGATTTGATTGACAATTTTCACTGCATTAGAACTGGTGCAAATAATATCGCTCATTGCCTTGATTTCGGCGGTGCAGTTGATATAGGAAATCACTAAATGATCGGGATATTGGGCTTTAAATTCGGCAAATTCTTTGGGAGGGCAGCCTTCCGCTAAAGAACAACCCGCATCTAAATCAGGAATTAGTACCAGCTTATCGGGGTTCAAAATTTTTGCTGTTTCCGCCATGAAATGAACCCCAGCGAAAACAATTACATCTGCATCGGTATTGGCAGCTTTTTGGGATAAGCCCAGGGAGTCGCCAATGTAGTCAGCAACGTCTTGAATATCTCCTTCCTGGTAGTAATGGGCTAAGATGACTGCATTCAGTTCTTGTTTGAGGGTATCAACAGCAGTGACTAAGTCGGTTGGAATTGTATTCGCGTTTGATTTCGATTTGGCAAAAGCAGTTGTAAACACAGTTGTGTCCGATTTTTTGAATTATAGTTAGTTGTACCAAATATTATAGTTAAATTTACCAAAATTGTCAGGTGGGGGCTTGGGCAATCATAATGGCTCGTAGAGGGGCTGGATAACCTTCAATGGTTTGACTGTGGTCGGTGGGATCTAGAAAGTTTTCCAAGGAGTGGGAGGTGATCCACTCGGTGCGTCGTTGTTCTTGAATGGTGGTAGCGGTGACATCGACTAAGTTGATCTCGGTGAAGCCAGATTGTTTTAACCAGGATTCTAAAGTGGCGCAATTGGGAATTGACCAAACATTGCGCATCTTGGCGTAGCGTTTTTCGGGGATGAGAACATCAGTGTAGTCTTCTGGGACAACAAGGGTTTCTAAAACCAGTTCTCCGCCCGGTTTAAGGCTATCCCGTAGCGTTTGAAGATGATCCAGCGGCGATCGCTGATGATACAAAACGCCCATTGAAAAAACGGTGTCAAAGGCTTGTAAGTTTTCTGGAAGGTGTTGCACGCCCAACGGTAAGACATAACCGTTAATGTCAGGTAAATAACGACGGATCACTTCATACTGCATCGTGTACAAAACAGAAGGATCTAAACCGATAACTAAGTTTGCCCCCATTCCCAGCATTCGTAAGGCGTAATAACCGTTACCGCAGCCAATATCTAAAACCGTTCGGTCTTTTAATGGGGTAATGTGATCCGCCAGTCGTTGCCATTTCCAGTCGGAACGCCACTCGGTATCAATATAGACGCCAAATAATTCTAGTGGACCTTTGCGCCAAGGGCGGAGTTGCTTTAAGCCGGTTTCTAACTGTTGATCAGTCGTCTCATCGGTGTCTTCTTTGCAACCAATTTTGACATGATGTTGCAGTTCCACTCGACTCGGTTTTAAATCAGGGAGGTTCTCAACCACGGCTTGCCATTCTAAAAAATGTCCATGTCGTTTGGGTTGTAAGGCAGTATCTACTGCTTCGGGAAGTGTTTCTAACCAGGGGGCGGCAGGAGATGCTGCCAGTTGGTCATAGAGAGGCTGGTAGTCAAACATCAGGGATAGTTTTGGCTAAACGTGAGGGGAACATACATTAGCACCTGTTATCCCCTGCTGCAAGAGTTGCGCTGCCACCGCGATCGCGATTTCACGGGGATGTTTGCCGGTAATCCCCTCAATTCCAATCGGACAGGTGAGGCGTTGCAGTTCCGTTTTGGCGACTCCTGCCTCTTGGAGATATTTTTCAAAGCGCGATCGTTTGGTTTTGCTGCCGATTAGCCCGAGGTAAGCAAATTGATTGTGGGTAAATGCGGCCTGAACAATTTGGAAATCCCGTGGGTGTAAATGAGTCATCACGAGGATATAACAGTTCGCTGGGGCGGTTTCTAGGACAGTTGTCGGAGAAGGGGTAACAATCTTTTCGCAATGGCTGGGAATTTGAGCCGGAAATTCTGATTCTCGTTCATCAATCCATTTAATTTTAATCGGTAAGCCAGTGAGAACTTGCACAATCGCTCGCCCCACATGCCCTGCTCCAAAGAGATACAATACAGTCTGCTCGGGCAAAAAGGGTTCCAGAATTAGACTCACCGTTCCCCCGCAACACTGATACAGTTTTGGGGATAGGGTGTACTCGCGACGAGAAGGGGCAGTTTGTGAGGTAGCGAGTAACTCCCGCGCCTCCTGGATGGCTTCATATTCCAAGTTACCGCCACCAACTGTACTAAACGAGTGATCTGCCGTCACCACCATTTTTGCCCCCGCTTCCCGCGGTGTGGAACCTTGGGCATCCAATAGCGTAACCAGCACACAAGGGGTTCCTTCTGTTAACAACTGATTGAGAACCGGTAGCCACTCTTGGTAAAGTCCTGACATGGTTTAATCTTTCAGTGCTTCAATTGCCATTAAAATGCGCTCTGGTGTCGCCGGAGCGTTCAGTTTGGGAATTTTTTGATAGTTGGCACTGGCTGCCACTGCATCACGGAGGGCTAGAAAAACAGAAATGCCCAGCATCAAGGGCGGTTCCGCTACGGCTTTTGAGCGGTAGATGGTGTCCTCTCGATTTTCATTATCAAAGAGGTGAACATGAAATTCATTGGGAATATCTCGCCCAGTAGGAATTTTATAGGTGCTAGGGGCATGAGTCTTGAGAATGCCTTTATCATCCCACCACAGTTCTTCGGTGGTTAGCCAACCCATCCCTTGAACAAATCCCCCTTCAATTTGACCCATATCGAGGGCAGGATTTAGAGATTTGCCCACATCATGGACAATATCGGTACGGAGGAGATTATATTCTCCGGTGAGGGTATCGATGATGACTTCTGAAACGGCTGCCCCATAAGCGAAGTAAAAGAAGGGACGACCTTTGGCGGCTTTGCGATCCCAAGTAATTTTGGGGGTTGCATAAAAGCCAGTGGAGGAGAGAGAAATGCGGTTGGCATACGCCAGTTGTACCAGTTCAGCAAAGGGGATCGCTTGATCGCGCATTTGAACCCATCCCTCTTTAAAGACCACCTCATCAGGGGCAACTGAAAAATGTTTGGCAGCAAACTCCACCAATCGTTCTTTGATCGTGCGGGCTGCTGCTTGAGCCGCTTTCCCGTTGAGATCCGAACCACTTGATGCAGCCGTTGCGGAGGTATTCGGCACTTTACTGGTATTTGTCGCTGTGATCCGCACTTGCTTGAGATCAATTTGAAATTCTTCTGCCACCACCTGACAAATTTTCTGGTGCAAGCCCTGACCCATCTCCGTTCCACCATGATTCAGTTGCACGCTGCCATCTTTATAAATGTGTACCAATGCCCCGGCTTGATTCAGCATTTTCAGGGTAAAGCTAATGCCAAATTTAACCGGTGTCAGAGCAATCCCTTTTTTCAAGATCCGGTTCTGGGCATTAAACTCCCGGATCTGTTCCAATCGTGTCGCGTAGTCACTGCGTTCCTCTAACTCCGCAATCAGGTCCTGGATAATATTATCTTCTACTTTCATCCCATAATGGGTGAGACTGCGCTCTCCCAGTGCATCTGCCGGATCGTAAAAATTGCGCTTGCGAACCGTTAAGGGGTCTTTTCCCAGATAGCGGGCAATTTCATCAATGATCGATTCAATGGCTAACATTCCCTGGGGTCCGCCAAACCCTCGGAACGCAGTATTTGAGACTTTGTTGGTGCGACAGCGATAACTGGTTACTTTTGCATCGGAGAGATAATAGGCATTATCCGTATGAAACATGGCGCGATCCGCGATCGCGTTGGACAAATCCGCTGACATCCCGCAATTGAGCTGGTGACAAATATCGAGCCCGGTAATCAAGCCGGTTTCATCAAATCCCACTTGATACTCCACATGGAAATCATGACGTTTTCCGGTCATTTTAATATCGTCATCGCGATCGAGCCGTAATTTCACCGGACGATTAGTTTGCCACGCCAGCGCTGCTGCAATACAGGCAATCAACGAGGCTTGACTTTCTTTCCCGCCAAATGCCCCACCCATCCGGCGCACTTCCACTGTCACTGCATGATCCGCTAAGCCGAGTGTCTTTGCAATCAAATGCTGCACTTCCGAAGGATGTTGCGTCGATGACCAACAGTGCATTTCCCTATCATCACCCGGGGTTGCCAAAGCAATTTGACCTTCCAGATAAAAATGGTCTTGCCCGCCGATTGCCAACGTTCCTTCTAGCCGGTGTTGCGAGTCCGCCAAACCCCTTTCTGAGTCTCCCTGTTGCATGACATAAGTTTCACCGACAAAATCGCTTTTTGCCAGCGCTTGTTGGGGGGTTAAGACTGTTGGCAGTTCCTCATACTCAATCACCGCTTGTTGGGCAGCTTGACGGGCGAGGGCAATACTTTCCGCAGCCACTGCCAGTACCGATTGACCGGCATACAACACTTCTTCTTCCGCAAAAATCGGGTCACCGTCAAATACCGGTGCAACATCGTTCATCCCCGGCAAATCTTGTGCAGTCATTACCCCATAAACCCCTGGTAGGAGACAAGGCTGAGTATCCATTCTTTTAATGCGAGCATGAGCATAAGGGCTTTGCAGAACATAAGCGTGTAAGCAGCCTGCCGGTTCGCGAATATCATCGGTATAGGTTGCTGCACCAGTGACGTGCAACTGCGCACTTTCGTGGGGATAGGGGCGACCGACACTGCCTTTAGCGGGAGAATCAGGAGGATGATTTGGCATAGCGATAAACTTGGGTTGCAGTTTCTGGATTGGTCGTTTCTAGGTAAAACCGGGCGAGTAAGTTTTGGGCGATGCGAAGACGGTATTGCGCACTCGCCCGCAGATCAGTTAGTGGGGTAAATTCTTCTGCTACTGCTCTCATTGCTTGCTGTAGCGTCGTTTCATTCCATTGTTTGCCAATTAGAACCGCCTCAGCTTGACGCGATCGTTTTGGCGTTGCTGCCATACCCCCATAAGCAAGACGCGCGTCTGTAATCACCTCACCGTCAAAATGCAGAGCAAATCCGGCACAAACAGCAGAAATATCTTGATCGAACCGTTTAGAAATTTTGTAAGTTTTGAACTGGACATTTTCCGCACGATGGGGAACGATAATTTTCTCGATGAACTCTCCCGGTTGGCGATCCTGTTTGCCGTAAGCAATAAAGTAGTCTTCCAAGGAAAGGGTGCGCGTACCAGAAACATGGCGCAAGACAATTTTTGCCCCCAGCGCAATTAAAGGGGGCATACTATCGCCAATGGGAGAACCGTTGGCAATGTTGCCACCAATTGTCCCGGAATTGCGGATGTGAACTGAACCGAGTCGGCGCAATAATTCACCCAGACTGGGATCGTTTTCAGAAAGCGCCTCAAATGCCTCAGTATAAGTGACGGCAGCGCCGATTTCCGTTGCTTGATCCGTCGTGATGATTTCCCGTAAGGCGGTCACATTGCCAGTATAAATAATGACCGGGAGATGACGGTGCTGTTTCGTTACCCAAAGCCCCACATCCGTTCCTCCAGCAAGTAAAGTTGCCTCGGGATATTCCGCTAAGGTTTCCGCCAGTTCGGCTACCGTAACGGGTGCCAAATATAGACTGCCCTCGTCTTCATATTGGAACAGCGTTGTCCGTTGCAAGTCTTTGAGCGCTTCTGGGTGAGTTTTTAAGCGATGGGAACCGTTTTGTGTGGCTTGTCGGGCTGCGTCTAAAATGGGGCGGTAGCCAGTGCAACGACAAAGATTTCCCGCGATCGCGTCTTGAATGTCTTCATCATTGGGGGCAGGGTGATTATGATTCAAGCAACTTAATGCCATAACAAACCCTGGCGTGCAAAACCCACATTGTGACCCGTGACAATCCACCATCGCCTGCTGAACCGGATGTAATGTGCCATCAGCAGACTTGAGATGTTCGATGGTGATGACCTCCCGACCGTCTAAAACGGGGAAGAAGACAATGCAAGCATTAACCGCTTTATATATTATTTCCGTTCCTTTGGCACTCGGTTCACCAAGAATAACGGTGCAAGCCCCGCAATCCCCCTCAGCGCAGCCTTCTTTCGTCCCGGTGAGTCGCACTTGCGTCCGTAAATATTCCAAAACTGTCATAGTGGGTGACAGCCCGGACACAGTTTGTTTTTTGCCATTGAGAATAAATGTAATTGGCTCTGTCATTGCAAATATTCATTGGAATTCCTACTCCAGTTCTCCAATGACTCGCATCTTAGATATTATTCAAAATAATTCTCTGAGCAGTCGTATAGGAAATTACAAGATGTCCCCTCTCCATGCTTTCATTCAAGGCTTACCGAAAATCGAGTTGCACGTCCACATTGAGGGCACTCTCGAACCAGAATTAATGTTTAGCTTAGCTCAGCGCAATCAAATTCAACTTCCTTATCCGTCAGTGGAAGAGTTACGTCAGGCTTACCAGTTTGGCAACTTACAAGATTTTTTAGACCTTTATTATCAAGGCATGAGCGTGCTACAAACTGAGCAAGATTTCTATGATTTGACTTGGGCTTATCTGCAACGCATTGCCGATCAAAATGTTGTCCATACTGAAATTTTTTTCGATCCCCAAGGTCATACCAGTCGTGGTGTTTCGTTTGCAACCTTGATCAATGGGATTACTGCAGCGCTAAAAGATGCGCAAACTCAATTCGGAATCACGTCCAAGCTGATCCTTTGTTTCCTCCGTCATCTCAGTGAAGAAGATGCTTTCCAAACTCTGGAAGCAGCCTTACCCTACCAGGATCAAATAATCGGTGTGGGTTTAGATAGCTCGGAATTGGGTCATCCCCCCTCAAAATTTAAACGGGTGTTTGCAAAAGCTCATGCTGAGGGATTTCTAGCAGTAGCCCATGCCGGTGAAGAAGGACCCCCAGCTTATGTGTGGGAGGCACTGGATCAATTAAAAGTCCACCGGATTGATCATGGCAATCGTGCCTTGGAAGATGAGAGGTTAGTCAAGCGCCTTGTGGAAGAAAAAGTGGTGCTAACGGTTTGCCCACTGAGTAACCTGAAACTTTGCAGTGTGAAAGATTTGCGCGATCATCCCCTGAAAACAATGCTAGATTTAGGTCTAAAAGCAACGGTCAACTCTGATGATCCGGCGTATTTTGGTGGCTATATGACTGAAAATTATCAAGCCATTACCGAAGCACTCAATTTACAGCAAGACGACATCAAGCAATTAGCAGAAAATAGTATTGATGGGAGTTTTCTCTCTTCGATTGAAAAAGCTACCTTGAAAACACAGCTTAATGAATATATTATTCAAAAAAGCTATTGACAGCCACGCGATGTGCTTCGGACAGTCGCAAAGCGACATCGCGCATTCCTAGGTAAAATATTAATCGCGCTATCATAACAGTGTTTCTCATCGCGATAAAGCCTCATGTATCAAACCGATCCGCCTTTACCGCCCAAAGAGACCCTTCCCACCATGTACGATCTCAAAAGTGAAGATCCAGAGGAACCGGGTTTGCCTGACGAATTTCATGATTTACAACCGCAACTGCTACGGGAAACGTTTCAACCCCCGACCTATTCCCCCGAAGAAATTTTTATTGGCACGGACCTCAATCTTTACTACGATGTCCGTCATCCCCAATGGTATAAACGTCCTGACTGGTTTGCAGTGGTGGGTGTATCTCGTCTTTATGAACAGCAAGATTTACGCTTGAGTTATGTGATCTGGCAAGAAGGGGTCAGTCCGCTGGTGGCGGTGGAGTTGCTTTCTCCTGGTACGGAAAAAGAAGATTTAGGGCAAACCTTGCGAGATGTTACTCAACCACCCACTAAATGGGAAGTATATGAGCAGATTTTGCGGATTCCCTATTATGTGGTGTTTGATCGCTACACGGATCGATTGCGGGCATTTACTTTACAAGGAGAACGATATCAGGAGTTAGATTTAGAAAGGGGGCAACTTTGGATTCCCAGTTTAGAACTAGGGTTAGGATTATGGTCGGGAAGCTATGATGGGATTAATCGCCAGTGGTTGCGTTGGTTGGATGAGCAAGGAAACTGGATTCCTACCATAGTGGAACAGCGGGAACAAGAACGGCAGCGAGTGGAACAAGAACGACAACGAGCCGACCAAGAGAAACAAAGGGCTGATCGCTTGGCGCAAAAGCTGAGAGAATTAGGCATTGATCCCGATACGCTTTCCTCACAAGAGGTCTAACGTTGACAATGCTCATCCAGATTGCCAATAAAACTAACTGTAGTAGTTAGACGACTCCTTACCAACATGTCCCTTTGAGAAATAGCAAAATATTTTGAATAACTATAGGTTTGTGTAGACAGAGGGAACGAGAACAATAGCGCTTCTCGTTATTTGATGCGAAATTTACAGCTATCTCTTGCCATGACACTTATCCTAAAATCGATGATTGTCAACTCGAATCGAGAGCTTCAGGTTTATGTCTACTGGTCAGGATTGGATGGTTACAGAAACTGGGCAGTGCCAACTCTGCCCCACCCCTCGAGAATGGGATTTGCTGGAAACGCCTTACTATTTCCATCGCTTTTTAACCGAGATCGACGATCTGCTGAAGCAAGCAACGACAGAGGATCAATGTGATTGCCTTCCTCAACTCCGCCAACTGGTGCGAAAACTTGTCCTCAATTCCTATTGGCTGCAAACTCAGCGACCCAAGCCTTCCGCCATGACCAATACAGCTACCCTTAACCTTTACGATGAAATCGGGTATCCGCTCACTGTTCAAATCGAGACTTATCAACTGGGAACCCAATCATCAATTCATAATCATGGTACTTGGGGGATTGTCACGATTTTGCAAGGGCAGGAAAAAAATATGTTGTGGCAACGAGCACCTCAGCCCCAGTTTCCTGACAAGATCATGCCAGTGGGAGAAAAAATCCTAGGTGTCGGAGATGTGATTAGCTTTACCCCAGAGGCGATCCATTGTGTGCAGGCAATTGGGGAACAGGAGTTGGTCACGTTCAATCTCTATGGGGAAACTAATCGTAGACACAGATTTGAATTTGACCCAACCACTCACCGAGCGAAGCCTTACTAAATCGGTTGAAGACCCTATGGCTGCGAGTAACCCCTTTTTTCAATTACCTTATGAATCAGCTTTAGAATCCTTGGGGGATGCGTTTTATGATCGCGTTCAACCTGCTACCTTCCCTCAACCCATTCTTCGGTTCCGTAATGACGAGCTGCTGATTCAACTTGGCTTAGATCCAAAACAGGTGACAGATGCCCACTTTCTTGAAGCTTTCGGTGAGTTCCAAGCTTCTCCCCACCCCTGTGTTGGACTAGCCTTGCGCTATCACGGCCATCAATTTGGTCAATATAATCCCTACTTGGGGGATGGACGAGGCTTCCTCTACGGTCAAGTGCGGACTCCAACCGGGCAATTGCTGGATTTTGGCACCAAGGGCTCAGGTCAAACCCCCCATTCGCAAGGGCGAGATGGACGGATGTCTTTGCTGGGGGGAGTGCGAGAAGTTTTGGCAGCGGAAGCTCTCCATCGTCTAGGAATCTCTACCTCCCGGGTACTTTGTTTGATCGAAACGGGAGAGGTCATTACTCGCGAGGATGAATCAGCCCCAACCCGATGTGCAATCATGGTTCGCCTTAGTCACTCCCACATTCGCTTTGGCACATTTGAGCGCTTGGAGTATTATGATCGTCGGGATTGCGTGCGCCAACTTCTCGATTATGTAGTGCAGCATTACTACAGTCATCTCTGGAAACAACCTGATCAAGATCGACATTTCTATGCGGCCTTGGTGCAACGAACAGCCCAACTGGTGGCGCAGTGGATGGCGGCAGGCTTCTGTCATGGGGTCTTGAACACGGACAATATGTCGATCACTGGGGAGGGCTTTGACTATGGTCCCTATGCCTTTATTGGAACTTACCTTCCCTACTTTACCCCTGCCTCCTTTGATCGTTGGGGGCGGTACAGTTATCGCAATCAGCCGAGAATGTGTCGCTGGAACTTGGCAATGCTGCAACGTCCCTTAGCCTTGGTGATACCGCAGAGTGAGCTAGAGGCCATCTTGGAATCATTTACGGCGGAGTATGAACGAGCCTACCAGCAAGCGATGCTCGGTAAATTGGGCTTTGATTATTTGCCTGAAGCCGATGCCGAAATGTTACTTCGCGTTACTGTAGAGTTCTTATTTAGGAGTCAAATGGGCTATCATCAATTTTTTCTAGAACTGCGACGCCAATTTTCTTCCCAGTGGCGAGAGAATCCAGCGACTATCTTTGCTGATTGCAGTTTTCTCAATTCTAAGGAACAGGCGATCGCGCTCAACCCCTGGCGAAGGTTGTACTATCGCTTACTACAAGAACAACCCGAGACGGAGATGCCTGCCATTGCTGAACGGTTGACTGCTCATAATCCCAAGCAGGTGCCTTTACAGTCGACGATCAAGGAAGTTTGGGCAGGGATTGTCCAAGGGGATGATTGGCATCCCTTTAACAAACTTCTGGCTCGGTTGAAACGTGATGGCTAATGCGGGTTGAACGAACCTTTCGACACTGGTTAAGCTAAGTGTTGGTGAACGGTATCAACAAGATAATGACTCCAATGCTGAGCCACTTCTAAATGCGCTGCTTCCACCATGACACGAATCACAGGTTCAGTTCCAGACGCTCGCACCAGAACTCGCCCTTGATCGCCCATTGCTTGCTCGGCTTGTGTAATCGCGCTCTGCAAAGGATCACAATCTTGCCAAGCACCCCGTTTTTCCACATCCTCGACCCGCACATTGTTCAATAACTGGGGATAGGTTTCAAAACTCTGATCTCGCATTTCACTTAAAGATAAGCCCAAATGACGGGTCAAACAAGCTAAATGGAGAGCTGTTTGTACCCCATCCCCACTGCAGCTGTAGTGATGGCAAATCACATGACCAGACTGTTCTCCTCCCAACATTGCCCCGGTTTCCCACATCTGGGCTTGCACATGCTGATCGCCCACTGGGGTGCGGATGAGGCAACCACCTAGTTCTTCCCACGCCCGTTCAAAGCCTAAGTTAGCCATAACGGTTGCAATTAAGAGATCATTGGGGAGTTGCGATTGACTTTGGAGAAGTTGACCCCAAAAGTAGAGAATATAGTCGCCATCCACGATCCGTCCTTGACGATCGACGGCTAAAACGCGATCGGCGTCGCCATCAAAGGCAAAGCCCATGTCAGCTTCAGTTTCGCAAACGGTTTGTTGCAAGATACGGAGATTGGTGGAGCCACAATCGACATTAATGCGGTTGCCATCGGGCGTTTCATGAATCGAAATCACCGTTGCGCCTAAGGCTTGGAATAATGATGGTGCAACTTTTACAGAGGCTCCCCAGGCCAAATCAAGCACAATTTTGAGGCCCGCTAAAGGACGATTGCTCGGTAAAGACTGTTCTAAGGCATGGGTATATTGTTGCACAAGTCTCTGACGGGGATAATGCTGCCCCCAGTTGACATGAGGGGCAGTAAATGCTTTATTGCCGCGAACACCGGCTTCGATCGCGCTGGCTTGCGCTTTCCCTAATTTCGTTCCATTCGCCGTAAAAAACTTGATGCCATTGTCTTCTGGGGGATTATGGCTGGCTGAAATCATGATCCCGCCGATGGCATCGGTATGGGCAGTGAGATAAGCCACACAGGGGGTTGGACACAACCCTAGATTCCAGACTTCTAATCCGGCAGCGGTTAACCCTGCGGTGAGGGACATCGCAAGCATATCACTAGAGTTACGAGAATCTTGACCAATCGCGATCGCGCCGATTCCTGATTGCTCTTTATACATTTGTCCTGCCCAAAACCCGACAGCGAGGGCAAAAGGGGCCGTTAATAAATCTCCCGCTTGTCCGCGAATGCCATCCGTGCCAAAGAGTTTACCCTTAGGAAGCGGGGGTAAATTCAAAAAAGAATTAGCAGCCACTGCAACAACCATTTGACTCACTCCTCACACAAAATAAAATAATTTACTTTGGAGGATAGCATGATCCAGCACTTCTCTAAAGCCCCTGTGCAGTTAACCGTTGTTCCATGACTTCCCAACTCACGCCTCGTTCAATATATTGCGGCTGATCAGGGGAATAAGGACTTTGTGCGCGGTCAATACTGAGAATTTTGGCTTGTTCTGATAAAACCGGAACATCTGGGTCATAAGCGGTGGCACCGGTTAAAGAACTGGAAAAGCCCTTAAAAATCAAAATCTGGTCAGTTTCTCCTTCGGTTTCTACAGCCAGCAGTAATACCTCTTCGGGATGTTTCAACGTATATTGTTCTAAGCGTTTTTCTGGCGTACTCATCAATCCTCCTGCATGGCAGTCCGTCCTTCTTTCGCTAAACGAACAATAACAAAGTAAGCGAGAGAAGCGACATAAAGCACTAAACCCATCATCCCCAATATACCGAGAAAACTAGCTGTGGAATTGGGATGAAACCACTCTTTGTAAAGTTGGGGGGCTTCCAACCACACTTGGCAATAGGGCTGTTGTTGAAATTCTTCAGAGAAGGCACAAGCGAAAAAGGGCAGATTCGCGATCGCGCCCAAAGCCGAATAAACCGTTACCGCCCAGCGCCAAGCCGTAAACACAAATTTCAAGGGACGTTGCGGTTGATCAATTAAATCCTCGTTAATATCGGCCCAAAACCAGAGGGAAACAGGAATTAACACGCGAGCCAACAATCCCGAGAGATAGCCAAACGCCCATCCCGGAATCATCAAATAAACCGTAATCATTAATAGGCTAGACACCCGCCAATAAATCACTAGTAAACGTTGCATCGTCTGCGCTTTCTGGATAAATGCCCACAACAATAAAATGAGAGGGATCAGGACTGTAAATAAAACCGCCAGTCGATAGTCTATCCAGACCAAAGGGCGATACCAAACGTCCGCTTCCATAATTGACCTCTACTTACCAACAACATCCGTTATCTTACCAACTGCTGGGTCACGGAAGATTATGTTCTGGTCAGGATGATCAACAGAAGTTTCTACGCTTGGATTTGCGAGAGGGGAGGTTAATCCGGTATGGTTGCCGTGTTGAGTCTAACGGGAAATAACCATGAGCCAAGAATCGGGTGTTAAAACAGACGAGAAAAAACAGCATTTTGACGATATTTACATGGAATCGAGTCCCGTTCCTTTCAAAGAACGGATTATCGATGCTTTAGACTATATTTCTGACAATAATAACCGGCAAACCTTTGATCGCTTGATTCTACCGTGGTGCCAAACCCAGGGGGGAAAAGGGATTCCTTATGTTGATCTCTGTTGCTGTTTTGGCAATACCACCCTCGCGATCGCGCACGATATGACAGTGGAGGAAATTCGGGAAAACTGGAAAGATGAGCAAAGTGCGCAACACCCCCTTAAACCCCGTCGCCTAAACTTACAAACCACTGGCATTGATATTTCGGAAAATGCCCTTAACTACACGCAAAAGGCAGGCATCTTTGATCAAATCATTCAAGCCGATCTCAACCAGCCCCCTGCAGAAAAGAAACGCCAAGTTCTGCAAACCATGGAAAATGCCGATATCTTGGTTTCAACGGCCGCTTTAGTCTATTTAGAAGAAAGCGCGATCCGAGATCTAATTGCTGCGTTTGCCAAAGCCCCTCGTGACGGGTATTGCCTAGTTAACTTCCTCAATCCCTTTGGTTTAGAGAAAGCTGATGCCACAAAGCGTATTCTCCTAGAACATCTCAATTTTGTCGGCAGTACCGCAACTCGCCACCGCCGACTCTCCTCTTTAGAACAAGAAAACTATCCCGGTGAAGAATGGTCACTGTTAGAAATTTGGGTTCTCAAGCGCAATTAATGGCTTGTTAACCGTTTCGGGGCGAACCATTAATGGATCGACCCCAATCAACTCACTGCATCAAACTTGATTATGACGTTGAACCGGGAAAAGAGGGGAATAAACACCTATACTGAAAAGAAATTTTTGGAGCGACAATAAGAAAAAATTGTCAGCGCCGGTATCGGTTTGAGGAGGAAAAATCATGAAGCTACGTGAGTTACTCGGAACGGTTCCCCAGCTTTCCCAAGCGTCTTACTCTCCGAATTTAGAGCAAGAAGTGAAAGCGATTGTGACCAATTCCCATCAATGCCAAGGGGGAGAGTTATTTATTGGCTTACCGGGAACGCGAGTGGATGGGGGCGACTTTTGGCGCAGTGCCCTGGCCAGTGGCGCGATCGCTGCCATTATTTCCCCAGATGCAGCCAAGCGTTATCCGCCAGCAGCAGACTTTCCGGTTTTTTCCATCGACAAAATCAATGATGTTTATGCGCAATTAGCCGCTGCTTTTTACAACTATCCGTCTCAAAAGTTGAAGCTGGTTGGCGTCACCGGAACCAATGGCAAAACCACCACTACTCATCTCATTGAGTTTTTCCTCTCCGCAGCCCAGCATCCAACTGCCCTTCTGGGAACCCTCTATGCGCGATGGCAAGGCTATAACCAAGTGGCAACCCACACCACTCCTTTTCCAGCGGAATTACAAGCACAATTAGCAGAGGCGCTTGCTGCCGGCAATGAATATGCAGTTTTAGAAGTCAGTTCCCATGCTTTAGCCCAAGGGCGCGTCAAAGGTTGTGAGTTTCAAGTTTCAGTGTTTACCAATTTAACTCAAGATCACCTGGATTTTCATGAAACCATGGAAAACTATTTCCAAGCCAAAGCCCTCCTCTTTCGACCCGACTATTTAAAGGATCGCGCCATTATTAACCAAGATGACCCCTATGGACAACGCTTAATTGAAGAACTTGCCCCAGAAAAGGTCTGGTCTTATAGCCGCGAAAATACCAATGCGGATCTCTATCCAGAAAACCTGGTTTACGAAGCCAGTGGCGTGAAAGGGACTTTAAAGACACCGCAAGGGGAGATTCCCTTCCGTTCTCCGTTAGTTGGAGAATTCAATCTTTCTAATTTATTGGCAGCGGTGGGTGCAGCACTACACCTGGGGGTGGAATTGGAAACAATTGCCCAGGCGTTACCTCAGTTTAAGGGCGTTCCGGGACGCATGGAACGGGTGGCAATCGATCCCAATCCAGAAATTAGTGTGATTGTCGATTATGCCCACACTCCAGATAGTCTCGAGAACTTATTACGGGCGGCGCGTCCTTTTATTCCCAAGCGGATGATTTGTGTCTTTGGCTGTGGGGGAGACCGCGATCGGACAAAACGCCCAATCATGGGAAAAGTGGCAAGTGACTTAGCGGATATTCCTGTGGTCACCTCTGATAACCCTCGTACCGAAAACCCCCAGCAGATTATTGATGATATTCTGGATGGTATGGACAATGTTGAAACAATTGTCGAGCGCGATCGCGCGGTTGCTATTGCCAAAGCCATTCAAATGGCAGAACCCGGGGATGGTGTCTTAATTGCCGGCAAAGGTCATGAAGACTATCAAATTCTAGGGACAGAAAAAGTTCATTTTGATGATCGAGAAGAAGCCCGAAAAGCCCTAATGCAGAGAGGAAGTAGCATCGGTTAACCTGAATTTCCCTGAGTCAGAGATTACGCCTCCTGTTTAAGGAGGCACCTGTGCCGTAAGCACTTAATCTGAATCGAGGAACTTGCACTGGAGGAGTTAGAATTTTTTATTAAAGAAATGTTGAATTTTGATCTGAAATAAAAATCTCCAAAAATACCATGCAAGTTGATATTTCAAATGTAATTTCAGGTTATGCACAAGGGCTTTTTTTAATGGCAGATGAAAGTGGAGAAATTGGTTGGTATGCCAGTCGTTCCCATGCCATTATTCCTTTAAATGAAAAGTTTTGTTATCCCAAATCGCTGCAACGATTTATTAACCAAAATCGGTTTGAAGTTGCAATTAATCGTGATTTTGCGGGTGTTTGTAATGGCTGTGCTGAGCGGGAAACAACTTGGATTTCATCTGACTTAAAGTCAGTTTATTGGCAACTTTATCAAGCCGGGTTTGCCTTTAGTTTTGAAACTTGGCAAGGCGACGACTTAGCAGGTGGTGTTTTAGGAATTGCGATTGGTGGGGCATTTATTGGGGAATCCATGTTTTATCAGATTTCGGAAGGGTCAAAAGTTGCCTTAGTGAAGTTAGTCGAATATTTACGAGCTAGAGGTTTTGTCCTCTTTGATGCGCAAATGCAAAATCCTCATTTAGCTCGCTTCGGGGCGTATGAAGTGACGGAAAAAGAGTATAAGAAAATGTTAGAGCAAGCGATTCAAAAGCCTTGTCAGTTTCTTTAGAGGGGAAAAACAAGCGCCATCATGCCGGCAATCAATGCCCCAATCAATGTATTAATAATATTAACCACTTCATTCGTTAAAAGATCAAACTTTTCCTGCAGAGTTGCCCCAATTAAACTTTCTAAATTGGTCGCAATAAAGGCAGCAATAATACAATATAAAATCCCTAGGGCAGAGGTTAAACCGACACTCCAACCGACACCGGCAATCACAGCAGAAGCCAATAGTCCTGCCAGGGTTCCTTCTAAACTGACTGCCCCCTCTGTACCAGGAGTAACCGGCTTTAAACTCGTAATTAAAAAGGTCCGTTTCCCGTAGGCTTTTCCCACTTCACTGGCTGTGGTATCGGATAATTTCGTGCTAAAACTGGCCACATATGCGAGTAACAAAATCGGTGTCGGGATTATGCTCAAATCAGGACTTTGATTGAGGGCAATACCGAGGGCACAGACGGTCGCTACTAACGCGGATCCCCAGACATTTTCCGGACCCCTCGCCCCAGAACGCTTTTCCGCAATACCGGCTGCTTCTTTTTGCGCTAACCCAATGCGAGTGACTGCTGAACCCACTAAAAAGTAAAACATTACCACCGTGTAACCTTGCCAGCCTAAGATTCCCCAAATGAGAACTCCCAATAACCAAGCATTGGCTAATCCAGCTGGGGTTAATAATTTTTTCGGAGCGATAATTGCAATTAATAATAAGATAGTGTTGAGAGCGACTGCGACAAGCCAAGGAACCAAAACTGAAGGGAAGTTGCTCATTGCTCATTTTGAGATTAAATTTGCCACAATGGTACGCGATCGCGCGACTCGTTAGCAACAGGAGAAAGCTATGAAAACGCCCATTTTTCATCTCGCAATTCCCGTTAAAGATATTACCGTAGCCAAAACGTTTTATGTCGATGGCTTAGGCTGTGAAGTGGGAAGAGAAACAGATCGCGCTGCCATTCTCAACTTCTACGGACATCAACTGGTTACCCACACCACAACTGAAGAATTAACCCCCCAAAAAGGAATTTATCCCCGACATTTTGGCATGATTTTTCCCAGTGAAGAGGATTGGGAAGCAGTCTGGAAACGAGCAACTGCTCAGGATTTAACCTTCTATCAATCAGCAAAGCATCGCTTTCCGGGGGAACTTACTGAACATCGAACCTTCTTTTTACAAGATCCCTTTTATAACCTGCTGGAGTTCAAATACTATCGTTATGCCGAAGCCATTTTCGGTGGGCGCAATTTAACTGCAGTGGGAGAAAGAAATTAAAGACCTTGTTAGACCAAAAGGAGAAACGCTTTGAACCCTCTCACCTGCGCCAGTATTTACCTTAGCTTAACCGTCAGCGCTGTGCTGCCAATATTTGTGGCCCCGACGATAACCCAGTCAGTGCAAGCGCAAACGACAGAAACAATTCTTTATGTTGATGCCAATACGGGCAACGATGAAACCGCAAGCGGCACTCGCGACAGTCCCTACCAAACCTTAACGCAAGCAATTGCAGCCGCCCCTGCCAATGCCGTGATTCAATTAGCCAATGGCACCTATAGCGAAGACACCGGAGAAACCTTCCCCATTGTGGTAAAAAAGCCCTTAGAAATTCGTGGGCATCCCAGTAGTCAAGGGTATCAGGTAAAAATTCAGGGGGGAGGGGAATTTTATAGTCCCACTGGGGCGGGGCAAAGTGTTGCCATTGCCCTGTTAGAAGATAGTACCCTCACCGGCGTCAGCGTCACCAATCAGCGCGATCGCGGAATTGGAGTTTGGATTGAAGGAGCCAGTCCAACGTTGATCAAAAATACCTTTGAACGGAATGATAACACTGGAGTAGCCGTCAATGGCAAAGGGGCAGCTGTTATCCAAGATAACTATTTCTACAGTAATTCTGGCAATGGCATGGTGATTTACGGACAAAGTCAACCCACAGTTGAAAATAATACCTTTGAACGCACCGGGTTTGGCATTAGCATTACCCAAGAGGCAAGCCCCGAGTTAATCGGTAATGAAATTAAGCATAATCGCATTGGTGTCATGGTAGAAGGGAACGCCCAACCGATTCTTCGAGAGAACCTAATTGCCCTCTCCACAGAAGATGGACTCGTCGCCATCACCAATTCACGCCCCAACCTCGGTACATCCGATGCGCCCGGTGGCAATATTTTTCGCAGTAACCGCGGGCAAGCAATTAAAAACTTAACCAAAACTTACACGATTCCTGCCAGTGGGAATCAAATTGCGGGAGAGACGACCGGTCAAATCGATCTCAGCGCAACCGTTGCTGAAACTGCCCCCATTCCCCGTGATCCATTACCCCTTGCCGAAACGCCGAACCAGGATCCCTCGACCAACGAATCCAACGCTGCTGAAAGGGCTCCCATTCCCCTCAATCGTAATTTATCACCTCTCCCTGCAACCTCTAATCAAGGTACCGCTACTAACGAATCCGACTCTGATTCCTCCTCTGGAGAATTGGTCTGGACGGCACCGAATTATGTTCCCCCCGCTAATTCGGAATCTAATACCCCACTCCCCCCACTCAATCGCTCATTATCATCATCTCCTTCCGAGTCTCAACGGGCACTTCCTCCTAGCCAACCCCTCTCCTTAGACCCTCCCCCTCCAGAATCAGTTCCTAGTCATAACACTAGTAACGCAAATAATACAACGACTAATGCGAGTTCTAACCGTTCTAGCGGTAGAAGTCTCGAAGAACTCTTAGTTTTAGAACCCAATGCTTCGCCGCCCAATTCCTCCCCTCGCCGTAATGCCAATTCCTTACCTGTTCCCAGTGGGAATATCCCTACTGGACAGCCGTTTCGTCCGGGTGCGTCACCGGAAGAGCGAGTCACGGCTGTCGGGGGACAGTATCGCGTGATTGTAGAAATTACTCAAGCCAGTGATCAACGTCGTGTTCAAGAGATTGTTCCTCAAGCCTTTGCAAGCCGTTATCAAGGACGACCAGTTATGCAAGTGGGCATTTTCCGCACCACAGCCAATGCTGAAGAAATTCGTCAAAAGTTACGACAAGCGGGGTTACAAGTCCAAGTTATCGCAGTGAGTAACGATCAATGACAAAATCAGGGCAAGAGAGGAAAATAGGAAGATAAATAATAAATTTGGTGTGAAGGCGGTTTTTTGAATCTCTTTCACCACTTAAAGAAGCGTAAATCAATCAAGGTAAACAGAACCGTGAAATTAATTACGATTATCGGCTCAACGGGTTCAATTGGGACGCAAACCTTAGAAATTGCCGCGCAATATCCTGAAGAATTTAAGATTGTTGGACTGGCAGCTGGAAATAATATCGAATTATTAGCCAGACAAGTGGAACAGTTTCGTCCCCAAATTGTTGCTACCTGCTATGAGGAAAAATTGCCGGAATTACAAGCAGCGTTAGCGGGCTTAGATTACGAACCGATTCTCCTGGCTGGGGAAGAGGGCGTGGTGGAAGTGGCTCAATATGGTGATGCCGAAAGTGTGGTCACGGGGATTGTCGGCTGTGCTGGTTTATTGCCCACTCTCGCAGCAATCAAGGCCGGAAAGAATATTGCTTTGGCCAATAAAGAAACCTTGATTGCCGGGGCACCAGTGGTTTTACCTTTAGTAGAAAAACATGGGGTGAAGTTACTTCCTGCTGACTCCGAACATTCTGCGATTTTTCAATGCTTACAAGGCGTACCGGAAGATGGATTACGACGGATTTTATTAACGGCGTCTGGTGGGGCATTTCGTGACTTACCGGTAGAACAGTTGCCAACGGTTAAAGTTGCTGATGCCTTGAAACATCCCAACTGGTCGATGGGTCAGAAAATTACCATTGATTCGGCAACTTTAATGAATAAAGGCTTAGAAGTGATTGAAGCGCATTATCTCTTTGGAGTCGATTATGACCAAATTGACATCGTGATTCATCCTCAGAGTATTATTCATTCCCTGATTGAGTTACAAGATACATCTGTTCTCGCACAGTTGGGGTGGGCAGATATGCGTTTACCCTTACTTTATGCCCTTTCCTATCCGGATCGCCTCTATACCGATTGGGAACCCTTAGATTTAGTGAAAGCGGGAAGCTTGACCTTTAAAGACCCGGATCATGATAAATATCCATGTATGCAACTGGCTTATCATGCTGGCAAAGCTGGTGGGTTAATGCCGGCTGTTTTAAATGCGGCAAATGAGCAAGCAGTGAGTCTATTTTTAGAAGAAAAAATCGGCTTTTTGGATATTCCGCGTCTCATTGAACAGGTCTGCGATCGCGCTGCTAACTATAATACCCAAACTCCAAGCCTTGAAGATATCCTAACAGTCAATCAACAAGCCAGACAAGATGTTCTCTCTGCCGCCCAATCCTTAAAGACGGTAACTGCGTGACCTATCCTCCTTTTTCCGGCTGGTCACTAGATGAACGTGACCCGAAAACCATTCAAACTTGGCTCGCTGGGTTTCAGTGGTTTTATGACCATTATTTTCAAGCAGAAACAGAGGGGTGGGAACATATCCCAGCTTCAGGGGGCGCACTACTGGTGGGTTCCCATAACGGCGGACTGGCTGCTCCTGATACGATGATTACCATCTATGATTGGTTTCAGCATTTTAGCACCGAACGACCCGCCTATGGACTGATGCATTCTCATATGTGGAAAGCGTACCGCCCCATCGCCCAAATTGCCAGTCGCATGGGTGCGATACAGGCCAATCCGCGCCTGGCGATTCCCGCTTTACGCAGAGAGGCTTGTGTTTTAGTGTATCCAGGTGGCGGAAAGGATGTCTTTCGTCCGTATTGGGAACGCGATCAGATTAAATTTTTTGATCAGCAAGGCTTTATCAAATTAGCATTGCAAGAGAAGGTTCCGATTGTTCCTGTGGTGTCTTGGGGCGCTCATGAAACGTTATTCGTTTTAGCGGATATTTATGAACCGATGAAAGCCTTTCTGGAGACGTTTGACCTCCCTTGGCTATTTAACCTTGATCCAGAAGTATTTCCCATTTATTTGGGCTTGCCGTGGGGGGTGGCATTTGGTCCCTTGATCAATATCCCCCTTCCCGCCAAAATTCGGGTGCGCCTTTGTCCACCCATTGTCTTTGAGCGTTATGGACGAGACGCCGCCAAAGACTTGGACTATGTTCAGCAGTGCTATGACACTGTGGTGGAACAGATGCAAAGGCAGCTCAATCAGTTAATTGCCGAATCTAGTTGAATAACCGGGGGGAGATGACTCACTGGGGCAGGCTTCATTTCCCCTCGACTGTCAAGGATGAAGACCAAAATGAGATAAACGACTGCAATCAGAATTGAAAATGCTCCCGTCGCGATCGCGACAATCTTTCCTTTCGTCATGAAAATTACAAGAGGCAGGACATTTGATAATCTAGCATACGGGATGTGGAAAGCTCTCGTTGTCTGGAACGATGTGGTCAGACGGCTAACTTGTTGAGTGTCATTCAGTTTACGATCACTTTACCCTTTTATTAGCTCCGGTTTTTGCCAGATGATTTGCCCATAATATTCTGTTTTCTTAAACTTTCAATTCGCTTCTTGTGAATCATCAGAAAAACTAATTTGATTCGATTCATATTCAGGGGGTTCAATATGAATCAGAATTCGCGCCGGGCTAAAATATTCTTCTAATTTTTGTTCTACCGCTTCAGTAATGTCATGCGCCGCTTCCACATCATCACTATCCACAATCATGTGCATTTCAATAAACACTTGTCGCCCCACCACGCCTCGAGACGCAATATTGTGACAATTAATGACACCTGGGACTTGCATGACAATCCGATAAATCACTTCTGGAGGGATGGCAATTTCATCCACTAACCACGGTAAATTCTCTCGTAAAACTTTCCAGCCACTCTTGAGGACTAAAAGGGCAACCGGAAACGCAAGAATGACATCTAACCATTGCAATTGCGAGATCTCCCAGATTTGAGCTTGCCACATTCCCACCAAGCCCAAAATAACAACCAGGGTAATCCAAACATCGCCCATTGTATGGTAAGAATCCGCTACCAAAATCGGACTATCTAACTGGAGTCCAATCCGACGTTCGTAAAAGGCAACAAAGATATTAATCCCTAAGACAATAATTAACAACCATAGTTCCCAACTACTCAACTCAATGACAGCAGCCCCTTCAATCAGACGCTCGATGATGCGCTGGAGAATTTCAAAGCAAGTGATACCTAAAAAGGCAGCAACGCCCAATGCCCCCAATGCTTCATATTTTTGGTGTCCGTAAGGATGTTCGCGATCGGGCTGAGGAGACGCAAACTGATTACTCACTAAGCCCAAAACATTATTCGCACTATCCGTAAAACTATGCAAGGCATCCGCTTGAATACTTAACGAACCGGTAAAAAAACCCACCACGACCTTGAGTCCCATGACCAACAGATTGAGGATGAGGGTAAGAATGAGGACTCGGCGGACTTGGGGGCGATTATCGTTCGTCGTCATGGGGATACCAAATTTCCGAAACTTGATCCGCGATCGCGCTGGCTTCGGCGATGCTCTCTCCTAAAACCGTAACATGACCCAGCTTCCGTCCAGGACGAGCTTGAGTTTTCCCATACCAGTAAACATGAGTATTCGGGAGAACCTCGAGTTGCTTCCGCTTTTCTAAATATTGTTCAGTTGCGGATTCATACCCCAATAAATTCACCATTACGGCTGCTGCTGCCTTCATTTGCGGTGGCGTCAGCATTTCACCGGTAACCGCTTTCAAGTGCATCGCAAACTGAGAAACCTCGCACGCATCCAGAGTATAGTGCCCTGAGTTGTGGGTACGGGGGGCAATTTCATTGACGAGAATGTGATGATCTTCGGTGAGAAAGAACTCAATGCCAAAAATGCCAATCCAATCGAGTGCCGAAAGGAGGGTTTGCGCGATCGCGCTAATTTCTGCTTCTAATGTTTCAGAAATCCGTGCCGGTGCAATCACCCGCTGACACACTTGATGATGCTGATAGGTTTCCACAATTGGATACACCACTGTTTCCCCATTTACCCCGCGCGCTGCCATGACCGCCAACTCACACTCAAAGGGAATAAAATTTTCTAGGAGAACTTGCTCACCTTTTAACTGTTCCCATACCTGATCCAAAGACCATTCATCATCAATAATAAACGTTCCCTGTCCATCGTAGCCATGACGTCGGACCTTGGCCACAACGGGTAATTCATCAACCGGAAAATCGGTTTCTCCTGCAATCACATTCTTAAATGCAGGAACCGGTAAGCCTAATTCCTGCAAATAACAGCGTTGTTCATACTTATCCAACAACGGCGCCAGAGAAGACAAACTGGGACGAAATAATACCTGATCCCGCAAGCGACTCAATCCTGCTTGATCAATAAACTCATTTTCAAACGTGATCACATCACAATTCTGAGCCAATTTTTCGGTTGCCTCTAAATCAGATAAGGGGGCAATAATACTTTCCTCTGCTACCGCCACCGCCGGATCATCCGGATTTACTGCTTGTACCCACAGAGAGACGCCTAGTTTTTGCGCCGCTTGTCCCATCATCCAGGCAAGTTGTCCGCCGCCAATTACACCGACACGTTGACTCATAAACACCCCAACGAATCACGAGTAGCAACACCGGTTTCCTCATTCACTCCGCTTGCCATTTCGCAAAGCTGATCGATTTGTTGACTATCAAGAACCGCATTGGTAAAGTCAGCACCGGCAATATCAGCATTTTCAAAAATGGCTCGGCTGAGAATGGCATCTTCTAAGATGGTCTGACTCAGATTCGCATTGGTAAAATCAACCCCATTGAGGACCGTAAACGTTAAATTAGCCCCGTGTAAGTTGGCATCTTTCATCACCGATGCGGTAAAAATCGAACCTCGTAAGTCCGCTTCAGTCAAATTGGCTGCACTTAAATTGGCATCAGACACCTCTCGCAGCTGCAAGGTTTCCCCAGATAAATCTTCCCCTGAGAGATCGGCACTAATCAAAGATTCCCGTTGAAAGCGAGTAGAGGTTTGGGCTTCCGCATTGAACGGTAAGACCAAAACAATGCACACCAGTAATAAACAAATCACTTGCATAACTTTATTGATCATTTTTTAATAAACTAATTCGATTCGGAATTCATTATTAATTGTTCATCTTTCAGGGTGGCTTGTCCATCCTCATTTTTCACTAACGCCGATTCATCCACTAACAAATCGAACCAAAACGTCGTTCCGACCCCTAACTCACTCACTAAGCGCACCATACTATGATGTTTCTCCACAATATTGCGGACAATGGATAGACCTAACCCGGTTCCCTCTAAGGTATGGACCTGATTTTCCACGCGGAAAAAGCGGTCAAAGATTGCTTCTTGGTCTTCGTTATCAATGCCAATTCCAGTATCAGCAACTTCCACTCGGACTTGCGGACTGGGTTGATAGGGATGATCCTCTGGATCAAGTAAATAAGCACGAATCATCACTTTTCCGCCCGGTTTGCTGAATTTCAAGGCATTTCCCACCAAATTGGCAAAGACTTGTAACAGCAAATCATAATTGCCCATCACCGGCGGGAGATCCGGTTGTACCTCTTGCAAAAGTTCAATTTCTTTATCTCTTGCGTTGAGATGATAACTCCGCAACGTTTGTTCAATGGGCTGATTTAAGTCCACCGCACCCATTTGATAGACTTTTGAAGATTCTAGACGAGATAAATCAAGAACATCATTAACTAAGCGGGTGAGTCGATCCGTTTCACTATTTGTAGTTTGCAAAAACTCTTTCCGTTCTTCTTGTGTCAGTTCTTCTCCATATTCAGAGAGCGTTTCAATAAACGACTTAATGTTGAATAATGGCGTTCTCAGTTCGTGGGAAACGTTGCTGATAAATTGACTTTTGGCTTTGTTTAACTCGACTTCCCGGGTGATGTCTTGCACGGTAATGGCAAGCCCCTTAATCGTCTCGCGATATTGGTCTAAAACGCGAGTCAGCATAATCCGTACCGTTCGTTCATGAGGGGTAGTGAGGGTAATCCGAAATTCTCCCCCTTCTTTATAGGAGTCTTCAACCGGATCGTTCTCTTCTCCATCTTCTCCATCATTTCCTTCTGCTGAGGCTTTAGCAATGACTTCTTGTAAGGGACCGCTAATTTCCATATTGACTTCGTGGGGAAGATGATGTAGTACATTTTCTCCTGTCATTTCTCGTCCTTCCCAGCCAAAAATCCGTTCGGCGGTGGGGTTGACTAACATCACGTGCAGATTTGTATCAATGAGAACTGCACCATCAGCAATGGTAGAAACTAGTGTTTCTAGTTTCGCTTTCTCTGCTGTCAGTTCTTCAATATTTTGTTCTTCATACCGGGCTAACCGTTCTGCCATGTAGTTGAAGCTAGAAATCAGTTCCCCTAACTCTCCGCCTAAAGGGAGTTCGATCCGTTGCTTGAAGTTCCCGGCAGCAATATTTCTCACCCCTACTAATAGTTCTTTAATAGGCTTAGTAATGGTCAATGCATTAAACACCGCACCTAAAATGACCATCGCCCAAATGGAGATAAAAACTGCAATTGTCACATCCCGCGTTAAGTTCGAGGAAGCAACCACGGTTGGGTTGGGGTTAATTCCCACCGCGAGAACGCCTAAATACTCATTCTCGTAGCTGAGAGGAACAAAAACATCCGTCACTTCCCCATTCGGTGTGGGATGTTGACGCACTAACGGTTGTTCCGAATCAGGAGAATAACTATCGGGGAGTTGGATGCGCCGTTGGATGGTTAGGGTATTATCTCCTTCCGCTTCTGAGAAGGGAATGCCAAACCGAATTTTCCCATCCGGTTCGGCGTAGAGAATGTAACGGACACTAGAAGTGCTACTATAAAACCGGCCTGAAAAAAGAGCCACCTCAGTCAGGTCATCTTCAGCAACCAGGGGCGCAATATTGGCAGCGAGAAGCAGTCCTAAATCCCGACCGAAACGAGTATCGTTCATCCGTGCATCTTGTTGAATGGTGTTGACCGCCCAAAACGTTAAGCCGCTCATCACTAGAGAAACCACGAGCGTTCCCACAGCCATTAAACGAGTTTGCAGCGTGAATTCTGACCACCAACGGGCAAGAATTTCTCTGATTGTATTCAATGCGCCAACACCTTTATTTCGCGATCGCGACAAGATTGTCCCTTTTATTTTGGCATATTTTTGTCAGTTGTTCGGTTTAGTCAGACTGTGCTTAACTGAGCTTAAGGTCATGGCGAAACCAAAATCAAAGTGGAATTGAGCAAGCTAGGATAATAAGGCTGTGTTGTAAATGAAACGGACATGATCGAACGTTATACTTTGCCCGCAATGGGGGACCTCTGGACAACCGAAGCAAAGTTAAAAACTTGGTTGCAGGTCGAGTTAGCGGTATGTGAAGCCCAAGCCGAATTAGGTTATATTCCAGAGACTGCCTTAACAGAAATTAAAGCCAAAGCTGATTTTGATCCGCAACGGGTACTCGAAATTGAAAAGGAAGTTCGTCATGATGTGATTGCCTTTTTAACCAATGTTAATGAATATGTGGGGGAGACTGGGCGCTATATTCATTTAGGTTTGACCAGTTCCGATGTCTTGGATACCGGGATTGCGTTGCAGTTGGTGGCGAGTCTGAACTTGATTCTCGAAGAAATAGAAGCCCTCGCCCAAGCAATTCGCTATCAAGCACAGCAACATCGTTATACGGTAATGGTCGGACGATCTCACGGAATTCATGCTGAACCGATCACGTTTGGTTTTAAACTCGCAGGCTGGTTAGCAGAAATCTTCCGGCATCGCGATCGCGCGATTCATCTCCGGAATGAAATTGGGGTCGGTAAAATTTCGGGTGCCGTGGGAACCTATGCCAACCTTGATCCAAGAGTGGAAGCCCTGGCTTGTGAAAAGTTAGGGTTACAGCCGGATACCGCTTCGACACAAGTGATCTCGCGCGATCGGCACGCCCAGTTCTTGCAACAACTCGCTGTCTTAACGGCTTCTCTGGAACGCTTTGCTGTTGAAATCCGTAACTTACAACGCACCGACGTTTTAGAAGTGGAAGAATATTTTGCCAAAGGGCAAAAAGGATCATCGGCAATGCCTCACAAACGTAACCCGATTCGTTCAGAACGTCTAACTGGATTAGCCCGAGTCGTGCGCGGAAATGCCATGACCGCCTTAGAAAATGTCGCCCTATGGCACGAACGAGATATTTCCCACAGTTCGGCAGAGCGCGTCATTTTCCCCGATAGCTGCATTTTAACCCACTTCATGCTCCATGAAACCACTGATCTAGTCAAAAATCTCTTGGTCTATCCCGAAAATATGCAGCGGAATATGAACGTTTACGGTGGAGTCATTTTCAGTCAACGCGTGTTACTCACCTTAGTCGAAAAAGGCATGACGCGGGAAGATGCTTATCAAGTCGTTCAAGAGTGTGCCCATCAAGCCTGGAATCAAAGTGACGGCAACTTCTATCAATTAATTTCTCAAAACCCAACAGTTCAGAGAACTCTATCTAAAAGTGAGATTGAAGCTTGTTTCGATCCGCAACATCATCTCCAAAATTTAGATGACATTTATCAGCGCTTAGGCATTTAATGCTGAGAGGGCGAACAGCGGTTCGCCTATGCAGTTATTAGCCCCTACATCAAATAAGAAACGAGCCAAATTTTTGTTTGGAGAAGGAATTGAGGCATTTTCTTTGAATTCAAATTTCTGGAGAGTAAGGTCAAAAATTGTTTATGGAACAAGTCTTTCATGATCTAAATCTAACGATGTATGAATTTATACCATTTATCAAAAGTCACTGGAAACATAGCCCCAGTTTGTAGAAAGGTCTGACTTAGGATCTCTCTAACCACTTTTGAGAATTGGTATTAGATCACCTAAAAAGTTTCTGCAAAAACGACGAGCTTGCCAGCGCGATCGCTGCTTCTGTTATCCACCACCTTGAACTTTAAACCAATTTTGAAAAGCGCGATTATTTTAGGGGAAAGAAAGCGCGATCCGTTATTACATTAAGCAAGTTTCAGCGCGATCAATAATTCAATTTTTGATAAAATATAAACAGCTAAATCTAATAGAAAATAAAAGATCATTGATCAAATTTAAGAGAGGTATCAAACAATGGGAATGCCCTGTGAAGTCAACAGTATTCTAAAATTAAAGCCCTCCCAAGGCTACCCTGCAAAATTAGAAATGGGTAAACGATATCAAGCTGTTAAAGAAGATTACAGAATTATTCCTGTAGATGTTCCCATTCTATTAGTCGATGAAAATTGGCTGGCTCATGCAGATATTAAAATTTGTAAGCTGATTTGGGAAAATGGAGTAACTACCGTAGAATTTGAAATTGATCGAATTTATCAAACGCCATTCTTGACAAAAGAGTAGCAATATGTTTAAAACTAAATGGCTATGCTTGACCAAAGCAATTAGCTATGAATTTGATTATTTAGCGCGAAAATTCCAATTAATTCAGGCTTTAATATTTTTTGTATTTCTGATTGTCCTAGTGATTATTTCTTTAGGCGATACCCAATCATTTTTCATTGGCGAGGATAGTCCAATCCCCGATGAGTGGATATTACTGAAAGATAAAAATATTGCTACATTTATATCAATTACTGTCATTATAAGTTCCTATGTTCTACCGTGGCTATCTAGCTTTTTAGCAAGTCGAGAAGAGGCGAAAGAAATTTCTGTAGCAGTTCAAGAAAATGTTATTCCAGCCGTTAATATCGAACTAATTAAATTAAGAGATGAGATTGTAGGGAAGTTTAACTTAGATGGAACGGTACGAATCTCTGTCTTTATTCCTGTTCGTCAAGGATTTTTACAATGGGCTTTTAGGATAGTTTGCTATACTTATGAGATTCGTCCTAAAGAACTAAAAGCACGGCTAGACCTTAATGAAGGAGTCATTGGTTATACCTTTCTTAGAAACCAAAAACATTGCATAGAATTTATTGATGTTTCTCCTAATGCTCGTTTACCTGCAAGCTACAAACCCCTATCAGGAGAAAATTCAACCCTAATTAATCGGGATATACAAGCTGTACTGGTCGCTGCGATGTTCGAGGAAGGATCAGTTGCAGGATTGTTAGCAATTGATACCTATGAAATTGACAACATCCCAAAAATGGAGGATAATTTGCTGCATGATACAGCATTAGACTGGGTCATAGAAAGAAGCAACGTAATTAGGTTGATCTGGAGAGTAAGTAATGACATCTGAATTGTTGTCACGCATTCCCAAGCACAGAAGAGTCCTCAAAGAAGTTATTGAGGATGGGAGTGCTAAAACATTTGTCTATGAAAGTTTAGAAGAGGAAACCAAATCAGCTTCTAATCGCTTAGTCCGTTGGTTGAAAGCAAGACGCAGGAGACATAAGCCTCGGGACAAAAGAAAATTTAGCCTCTACCGTAGAAGACGCTGACTATTTAGCAAAAGGTGTTCTTTCTGGCTTAGAAACTCGTTATCACGACATTTCCTTTGCTTGCTTTTGGAATCAACGCTTCTCTCCCTTCGATATTTCAGATTTACAAGTCGCACCCATTCTCAAAAAATACCAAGAACCCGCTCAAGCAAAGGTTAACTATTTAATTATTGTTAAATCCATTATTTCCGGGGCTTGTGTTGTCAAAACCAATTTAACCAATCTCATTCAAAAAATTGAACCTGAACAGATTTTTGTCGTCGCCCCTGTTATCTATGAAGGTACGGAAGAAAAACTCAAAGCCGAGTTTGAAGAAGACATCTATCGAGGTGCGCTTTCCAATGGGTTGGAAACCGACCCTTGGATCGCACCTCAATTTCACTTCTTTTACTTCGCCCGTGATGATAAGCGTAAAAAATCAGGTGAAGTGATTCCTGGAATCGGCGTTATGGTTTATAAGCGATTAGGATTTGAGGGACAAGCAGAGAAGAATAAATATGTTCCAGAACTTGTCAAAACTCGAAGACAAAAAATGCTAGCTCGTTAATTGGGATTAAGGAATTAAGAAGCGCGATCAAGATTGACTATTAAAATCTTAATCCTTTATGCTAACTGGAACGAGAAACAAAGAAAATAGCTGCTAAAACAATTAAACCGAGTAAGGCGAGGGGAACGAGAAAATTAATCGGTTCAATCATTTCATTTCCTGCTGATCGTTGCGTCTATCTAAAATTTTAAGCCTTAACCCTTTGGGAATCTGGGAGTGAAGTACGCCATTTTTATATATACCGCAGCCTAACTCGTAGTTATCGTAGCGTACATGAACAAAACCCGGTTCTACGGACGTATTGACAAGTTGGGATTCTCCCAGGAAAAAGCGTTGCACTGCACTGAAATGATGTAGCAAGATAACATTGCGCTTAATCTGAGATCCAAAGCGTTGCAAGGCAGAAGTGGTAGGTTTATTGCTGATTCTCATTAAAGGAATGCCAAGCGTTTGTACATGAACTTCTGATGTAGGTTGACAAGTGGAATCCGCAAGCCAGATTTTATCTTTCCCTTTCATCCATAGCTGAAACGGAGAAAAAATCTCTGGATCAATCCCAAATCTTTCACAAAACCATGGGAGATACCGAGGATTTTGAACAAGTTGAGGTTGAAACTCAATAGGGAATTGATTCGTTATTCCTGTGGTTTCTAAATGATTATCACTGCGCCGAATCCGAGCGACGAAAAATCCTCCAGTATTATTAAAATGAGGAAAGTAGCGTTGGGCTTGTACTAAATCTTTACGAAACGTTTGTCCTTGCCATTGTTGTAATCCGGGCATTCCTTTTAATTGCCGAATCGTAGCGGATTCAAGAACACCGCGATCGCGCAATACGGCATCAATCACTGCTTCGTTTTCTTCCGGGGCAAAGGTACAGGTACTATAAACAACAATCCCGCCCCGTTTCACCAATTGTAGGGCACGATGCAATAATTGCCGTTGCGTGGCAGCAATTTTTTGACTGTACTGGAAATTGTAGGGGTTACGAGTAACCTTTCCTTTTCGCAGTGTTCCCTCTCCAGAACAAGGCACATCGACTAGTACCCGATCAAAGGAATGATTTTGTAACGGAATCGTCTTCCCATCATAATTGGTCATCACGACATTCGAGACTCCCATTCGATCTAACATCGCCCGTAATTGAGAGAGACGAGAGATTTGGGCTTCATTGGCGACCACCGTTCCGGTTCCCTGTAATCGTGTTGCAATTTGCACGGTTTTTCCGCCAGGGGCTGCACATAAATCTAAAATGCGTTCTCCCGGTTGTGGATCAAGCATTGTCACCGCACTTAAGGCAATTTCTTCTTGCAAGTTATACCAACCTGTGGCAAAGGGAAGCGTTAAGCCTGGTTTTTGCCAATTATGCACACGGAAAGCGTTGGGATACCAGGACAAGGGTTCAAAGGAAAGATTCTGAGATTCTAGAAATTGTTTTACTGCTTCTGGTGAGGTTTTGAGGGGATTCACCCGAATGCAAGTCGGTAGAGGTTGCGCGATCGCGCTTTGAAAGGCTTCTGGATCATTAATTAAAGATTGATATCGTTCCAATAAAGATTCTTTAATCACAATTACAATTTAAACTAACTTGAGAACGTCTTGATCCTCGACTAGCACGCGCTGAGTGTTCCTACTACACTAATACACTGAGGCGGAAATAAAGCTACTATTAAAAGCAGAAGTTGAATCAGAAATCAATATAGAACCGAACTTTTTAGCTATAATCAAAAAGCGATGTATTACAGGTGAACTTGGACGTGATGAACGACCATATGGAACCTATCCTTATTGACTCCACAGATGAGCAGGCAGTAAAAGATTTGGTGGTATCTCTCATTCGGACTGAGTCTACAGAGTACACCGTCCTGAATGAGCGCCGAGAGGACATTACTCACGAGATTAAAAAGCTCGTATCACTTAAGACTAGAATGATCGAAGGCCAGTAGCCTGAGAACTGTCTATTCTCTTGCTTCACCCCCAAGCTGTCTCCTTTAACACAACAGAAATCGTCTGCTGTGTAGCAACTCTCTGCGATTGACGATTTTGGTTTCCCTAGAAATGCAAGCAGCGCGAGTAAGGTCTGCAGGAGGTCGGGTTTCGTTGCCTCAAGCCGACGGTCATAGAATTTTTATAATCCGAGCCAAAAGTTAGTGTTTTTAGTGATTGTTTGCTTAACTTTTCTCATTCGCCCAATTCCTTTTACAGCCGAATGGGTGTAAGCGATTGCTATTAATAAAACTAAACAAGTCAGGCGTTCAATACTTGCCTGTGAACCAGGGTAAGCGCAAGAAAAAAGAAGCGGTAATATGCTAAAGGAAAGCGCGATCGCGCTTTCTCTAAATCTCGATACTTCAGGAAATATTTGCCTTTCGTTAAGTTGTCACCGAGATCAGCATAAATTGGAGCTTCAACGGAGCGAATTTCCGGTGGACGAGGGTAGTCTCAGACGCTTTCCTGGTTTAGTCCTGGCAGCTTGCGAAGGAGAGCAGCAGGTACACGCCTTTCCCCTAGTTTACTTTTTTGCTTGCTCTCGAAAGTCAAGTTTTTATTACAAAAATTTACATTAAGTTATAATAATTTACATCATGTGAATTAGTTATTTGCTTGAAAAACTAACCATAAAAGTCCAATGGACCAAAACTTGATTTGGCGAACTGCAGTCTGGTTTGGCACTAAAATCTGACTGACTTTCTCGGGAATTTCGGACTCTGGACCTAGCTATAGCAGTCCCACTGGCAAAATTTTAGCTCTGAAGTCCTATCCACCGAAAATTTACACCTAAAAAAATTTAGAGATTTTTATGGAACTCCATCAAATTGAAACTGATCTCGATAGCCCTAATCCTCAAAATCGCCTGAAAGCCATTACTGAATTAAGGCAATATGAACCGGTTTTGGCTGTCCCTTTACTCAAGCAAAGCATGAATGACCAAGAATTTATGATTCGTTCGTTGGTGGTAATCGGTTTAGGAGCTCAGCAAACTGATAAAGCCTTTGAGTTGTCTGATTACCAAGTGGTAGCTGCTGCTTTGGAGGGACTTGTTTAGATGTCACGACAAAAAATTAAGACAAGTCAAGACAATTTTCTAGGAATCACCATTGCCTTAACAATTATTGGACTGTGGATGAGCTCTCTGTTAGTTTTCTTCACCTGGGAGATTTCTCAGAATCACCTTCCGCAAATTTTAATCGCCATCTGGTGGCAGACTTTTCTTTACACCGGTCTATTCATTACTGCCCATGAAGGGATGCATGGGCTCATTTGCCCTCAACACCTTCAATTCAATCATCTGATCGGTTTGACCGCTGTTAAGCTATACGCTCTTTTTCCCTATAAAAAATTACTGGCTAAACATTGGTTGCATCATCGCCATCCTGCCAGTTCTCTCGACCCCGATTTTCATGATGGAAAAAATAGCGCTTTTTGGGCTTGGTACTGTCACTTCCTGAAAAACTACTGGAGTTGGAAGCGGTTGGTGGGCTTACTTGCTACTCTCAGCTTCATCAGCTTCAGCTTAGACGTGCCTCTGCTTAATCTCTTTTGCTTTGTCCTACTGCCTTCAATGTTGAGTTCACTGCAATTATTTTATTTTGGGACTTTTCTCCCGCATCGGAAACCCCAGGGAGGATATTGCCATCCCCATCGTGCTCAAAGTACTGCTCTTCCCGTTTTTTGGTCATTCATTACCTGCTACCATTTCGGCTATCATCAAGAACATCACGAACAGCCCAATGTTCCCTGGTGGCAGTTGCCAGGAATTTATCATCGCACCCAGGGTTAAGGATGATGTCCTAAATTTCTACTCTTTACTTTTCCCTTTTTGCTTCTTCGTGCGTTTTCCCGATTGCAATCAAAACGAATAACCCGGAAATCAAGACTCCAACAACGACACCAGCACCAAAACAAAGAAAATATGCCATGGCTATCCCCAGGTAAATAATTTCCACAGTACAACCTCTTATCGATTAGTTGCTATTAATCAAAGTGGGGATTAACCAGAGCGTTAACTACAAATTTTTTGCCAGTCTCCTTTCTTTGTTAGCCCTGTGCAGAAGCAAATGAAGAGAATGTGCTGATGTTAGTTCTTATCTTACCTTGAAGCTCATGGTTATTGGCTGATCATTCCAAATAGTAGAGAAGATGCGATCGCGCTTCTCTTTTATATTTTCTTTAGGAACACTCTCTAACGCCTTAAAGGGTGAGTTGATCAATTGTTTTCCGCAAAACCTGCCCTGATTGTTGTAATTGGTCCCGTTCTTGATCGGATAGGGGTAAATTAACAATTCGGCTGACTCCCTGAGCGTTAGTGACGGCAGGTAAACTCAAACAAACATCTTTAATGCCAACAAAATCTTCAATCAGGGTACTCACGGTTAAAATTCGATTTTGATTGCGTAAAATCGCTTGTACAATTTGAGTCACCCCTAAACCGATCGCGTAACTCGTTGCCCCTTTCCGTTGAATAATCTCGTAAGCGGCATTTTTAACTTCTTCAAAAACGTGAGCCAATTTGCCCGGAGGCATTTCTCCTTCCAGAATAGGCATCCCAGAGATATTCAGAGCACTCCAAACCGGAACTTCACTATCGCCATGTTCGCCAATAATGTAAGCATGGACGCTACGGGGATCAAGTTCAAATTTTTGGGCAAGAAGGGAACGAAAGCGAGCGGTATCTAAAACGGTTCCCGATCCTAAAACTTGCGATGGGGGTAAACCAGAGAATTTTTGCGAGACATAGGTCATCACATCCACAGGATTCGTCACAATCAGGATAATCGCCTGGGGCGCATAACGCACCAGATCGGGAATTAAACTCCGGAAAATTTCCACATTACGAGAGACCAAGTCAAGACGACTTTGTCCGGGTTTTTGTTTTGCCCCAGCCGTGATAATGATAATATCGGCATTGACTGCATTTTCAACCGTTCCCGCGTAAACCTGAGTGGGTTCGACAAAGGGTAAGCCATGCGTTAAGTCCATCACTTCCCCTTTCAGTTTTTCTTGATTGATATCAACAATCACCATTTCATCCAAGGTATTTTGGATGAGAAGCGAATAGGCACAAGCCATTCCGACTTGTCCTGCACCAATAATGACACCTTTTCGGGAGGGAACGCGCGAAAACTCGGTCTCGTTTCTTGGGAACTCGTAAAATAGTTGATTCATGATGATGCCTCCCGTGGGTTGTGATTCTTTTATCGTTAACCCCCCTCTGTGTGTTGAGGGGGGAGAGAGATTAGTAATGATTGCCGACTTTCCGGTGGTGAACGGCAGTTAAAGATTCCGGTTTCGAGACGCGCCCTTGGGTAATTTTGTTGTAAACAATCCAATGATCGCTGCATTCCATCCGGCTGACAACTTCGCATTCCAGGTAAGCCAAGGCATCAGTGAGAATGGGCGATCCATTGTTAGCGGGTTGGGTATTGACTCCTTCAAAGCGGTCCGCACCCGGCTTAAATCGCTTCAGGAAGTGTCGCATTAAATGTTGATAGTTCCCTTCTTCTAAGATGTTGAGGACAAACTGGTCACCCACCTGCATTAAGGCTTCGATCGCGCGGTCTTTTGCCACCGCAATACTAATTCCTGGGGGATCAAAACTGGCTTGGGCAACCCAAGAGGCTAACATGGCACTTTTGAGGTCGCCTTTTTTGGCGGTAATAATATAGAGTCCCCCACTTAAGCGTCCCATGGCTTTATCTAAATCCCCATCGAGGGACTTCATTTGTTTCACGGTTTTCTCCCGCTGTAGCCATTGTCCGAGGTCGGTTCCCGCTTCTTCACAGAGTTTGTAAGTCCCTTCGCCAGGAGTATCGGTAATCCGAATCGCCGGGAAGACTTCTTTTAAGCCTAAATCAGAGAAACGGGTTTTAATCGGATCAATCGGTTCATCATCTTCGCCATAGGATTCAAACACCCCCATGGCTTGTTTGGAAGAGACAGAGGCGAGAATCGTTCCTAAGGTTGCACTGGCTTCTTTGGCTTTTTCCCCACTGGCGGGGGGCATTCCGACCACTACTGCACTGGATCGTTCCACCAGTTCTCGCACTTCTTGTTGATCCGCTGCCAACAAGTCCATCATTTCCACATTGATGCCAGTTTTGGTAATGCCATAAGCAATGGCTTGGGAGGCGCGATCGCTGTAACCGTAATCAGAAACATAGAAGAGGGCAACCGTCTTTTCTGCCTTCGCTTTGTTCTCACTCCAGGTGCGATAGCGATCAATTAATTCTTCGACGTTGTAACGTAAAATTGGGCCATGACCATTGGCAACCATTGCTACGTCACCGAGTTTCCCCATTCGTTTTAACGCCGATAGCACAGAACGCGCATTCGGTCCCATCAAACAGTCATAATAAAATCGATAATCAGGGGCAATTGCTTCTAGATCAGTATCCAGCAAATCATCACTGCAATAGTGCATACCAAACACATCGCAAGTAAACAAAATGCCGGTTTCCCAATCGTAAGTCAACATGGTATCGGGCCAATGTAAGTTGGGGGCATTCACAAACTCTAACTGATGACCCTTGCCGAGATCCAGTTGTTCACCCGTTTTCACCACTTGCCGTTCAAAAGGCTGATGCACAAACCCTTCTAAAAACTGAATTGCGACTTTACTCCCCACAACAACGGCTTGGGGGGCGATTTCCAACACATCTTTAACTAAGCCACTGTGGTCGGGTTCGGTATGACTAATGACAAGATAATCAATTTCTGTCGGATCAATTAAAGCTTTGAGTTGGGATAAATATTGATCGCGGAACTTTTCATGGGAGGTATCGACTAAAGCGGTTTTCTCTCCTCGAATCAAAAAAGAATTATAAGTGGTTCCATTTTGTAAACCAAATTCAATATCAAAGCGATCGCGGTCCCAATCTAGGCAACGAATTGCCGTGGTATCCGAAGTCAGATCGGCCGTTTGAATCGTTAAACGCTTTTGTTGTACGGGTGTTGCAACCATAATGGTCCCTCCCTCAATTTATATTAATTTTTGTGTATATCTTCAGTATCTCATACTCTTTTCTGAATCTTGACATCCTCATCCCACTGAGCCTTCAGTGATAGCCGGAGTTCTCTCGTAACATTTAAGATAAATTAAAAGGTTTAGCATTTATTCTCTGCCTAAAGTAACAAAAGAGGGTTAATTCTGTTGCATAATTTCCAGATAAATATGTTCTAAACGAACTGGTTGTCGCGTGAGAGAGTCTAGAGGAACCCCGGTAAAGGAATCAACAATTGTTTGGAAGTCTTGTAACTGTGGCAGCCAAAAGGCTAACTCATTGCCATAGCGACGTGGGGTATAACCGAGTTCTTTTCCACGTTCAATTGCTTTTTCTTCTGCTGGGGTTTGAATCGTAATAATTTCTGCTGCTGGAATGACATTTTTTAGATTGTCTAACGTTCCTTCTGCAATAATTGCTCCAGATTTGATAATACCAATTCGTTGACACAGTTTTTCTGCTTCATCTAAAAGATGAGTGGTTAAGAGAATCGTCATTCCCGAGTCTCGTAAATTGTTAATTAAGGCCCAAATTTCATAACGCGTTTCGATGTCTAAGCCAGTGGTTGGTTCATCTAAAATGACTAGTTGCGGTTGATGAATTAAAGCAACCGCAATATTAAGGCGGCGTTGCATTCCGCCGCTAAGATTAGCAACAACACTGGTGGCACGATCGCGTAATTGAATGGCTTCTAAACACCACTCAATTCTAGCTTTTCTTTTTTTGCGATTTAAGCCATATAATTGACCGTAAAAATTGAGATTTTCTTGGCAAGAAAGACTTTTATACAGTAAATTCTCTTGCGGTGCAATCCCAATTAAGCCTTTGGTTTGTTCGGTAATCGGTTGTTGATTAAATTCAATCGTGCCGCGATCGCGCAATAATAAATTACACAAAATATTAATCGTGGTCGTCTTCCCCGCACCATTCGGACCTAATAATCCATAAACTTCTTCTGGATATGCCGTTAACGAGAGATTTCGCAACACCTCTCGCGATCCATACGCCTTACCTAACCCCTCAATTTTGAGCACAAATTACAGTCTCCTTTCTCGTCGTAGCATTCCCTGATAAGACAGCCAACCGCCGCCCATCATCAACGGTGTAAACACCACCAGAAAGCCTAAATGAGATTGTAAATCACTGAGGGATTCCTCTTGTGCCCAAAGCCCTAACAACGCTTCATTCATGTGATAAATGGGATTAAACGCTGCAATATTAAGCAAATTTTCAGGAAATAGAGAAGCAGGGAGAAATGTTCCCCCTAAAATGAGTAAAGGAACCCCAAATGCAGCAACCAGTGCATTAACATCTTCGGTTCGACGAGCTAACTGAGTCCCTAAAATGAAACCGAGACCGACATAAGCAGATATACTCATTAAAATAACCAATAAACCGGATAATAAATGCTGTTCAATGCGGACGCCGAGAAATGCACCAACACAATAAACCAATAGCCCTTGACCAATACCAATACAAGCATGGGCAAGAAAAATTCCCAGGAAATAGGAGAAGCCACTTAACGGCGAAAGGAAGAGACGTTTCAAAGTATGTTGTTCTCTCTCCGCCACCACTGTCGCCACGCTTCCCCCCAAGCAGCTAAAAAAAAGGGCTGCCCCCACTAGGGTTACAGGCGCAGCATTCGTAAACGCTTCTGCGGTGGATAAATTAGCGCGTTCTGCCAAAATTACGCCATTGAGAAGCAAAATTGTAATTGGGAAGATGCCCCAAAAAATTAAGCTGCGTCGTCGTCGTCCCAATTCTAATAAAATGCGCTGGGCCACTGCTATCGTCTCGCGCCAATATTTCATTGTGTGAGGAATTATCGCTTCTGTCTTTTATGGATCAACGTCAATCATCTAACTTTCCTTTGCTTTCGTCAATTTCTCGTCGCAGACTACTACAACTGTTAGGAGTGGGAACTGTAACGAGTGTTTTGGGTTACTCGCGTTTAGTGAAACCCCAACCCGCGATCGCGCAAACCCGTGATCTTGCCCTACCCACTCACCTACAAAATCAAAAAAGTGTCGTTGTTGTCGGGGCTGGTTTAGCTGGTTTAGCCTGTGCTTATGAACTGAGTCAGCGCGGGTTTCAAGTGACGCTGTTAGAAAAATCTCCCCAACTCGGCGGAAAAATTGCCAGTTGGGACATTCAAGTGGGAGAAGAAACCTTCCGCATGGAACATGGTTTTCACGGCTTCTTCCCGCAATATTACAACTTTAATCGTCTGCTTGAAGAACTCAACTCCAAGAATAATTTGCATTCCCTTGAGTTTTATTCTGTTGTCTTCCGCGATGGGGAATATAACCCCGAAGTGTTCCGTCCTAATCATTCTGCGTTTCCTTGGAATATCGTTGATCTAGCGATCTCTTCCGCTAACCGTCTCCGCTGGGGAATCGATCTCACGGATCGAAAACATTGGGAAGTCTTCCGAGAAATTGGGGGATTTCATATTCCCGATACTTTTAAACGCTTAGATAATATTGCTGTTTCCGAGTGGGTGGAAGGCAGTTTTCCCCGTGGCTTATATGATTTATATTTCCTTCCCTTTGCCAAATCCAGTCTTAATGCACCGGATAAACTCAGTGTCGGGGAACTGATGCAATTTTTCCACTTCTACTTCTTTGGCAATCCCGAAGGATTGGCGTTTAATGGCACGAATGATGATATGGGAACGAGTATTGTTACTCCCATTGCCAAGGCAATACAAAACCAAGGAGGAACCATCGTTACCGAAGCAGAAGTGACGAAAATTCAGTGTCAAGACGGAAAAATTACGTCTCTCAACTACCAGAAAGGAACAGCGCAACCGAAAGCCCCCTTCTGGGTCGAAAAAAATCCTCATCTTAGTGATGAAAGTATTAGCTACTATGGCGCAGGAGATAACGTCTATCTCCCCACAAAAGATGCAACCGAAGCCATCTCTCTTACCTGTACTCATCAGGGCTGTACAGTCAAACCCCAAGCCGATGGTCAATTTTTGTGTCCCTGTCATGGGTCCTTATTTGCAGCCGATGGTACAGTTCTCAGTGGTCCGGCTAAACAGGATTTACCCCGTTTACAAGTGGTGCAACAGAAAGATCGTGCAATTCAACTGGTTGGAACAAACCCCGATGACCAGAGCGAACACAACTTAGTTGCCGATTATTTTGTCTTTGCTACGGATGTTCCTGGAGTCAAACATTTATTCTCCCTTGCTGAAGGAGAGAGCAACCCCGAACAAACCGCAAAAATCAACGAACTAGCGGTTGCTGATCCCTTTGCAGTATCAAGATTCTGGTTTAATCAAGATTTTGATTGGGAACACAGTAACTTTGCCTCTCTCTCTGGCTATCATCTCACCGATAGCATTTGTTTGTATCATCGCATCCAAACCGAATACATTGCATGGAATGAAAAGACTGGGGGAAGTGTCGTCGAACTCCACGCATATTGCTATCCTGAAGCGGAATTTCCGGATCAAGTCACATTATTGAATACGTTCGAGGCGGAACTCTATGAAATTGTTCCTGAACTCGCAAATGCCACCATGTTGCATCGCGAACTCGTTAATCAAAAGAATTTCTCGGGTTATCCTCCCGGAAGCTACGCAAGCCGTCCAACAACGGAAACGGAAATCGCGAATCTATTTTTTGCCGGAGACTGGGTGAAAATGCCCTTTCCCTGTGGCTTAATGGAACGAGCGGTGAGTAGTGGTTTTTTAGCTGCCAACGCAATTTTAAATCAGCAAGGCTTACAACAGCGTCAGTTGTTATCGGTGAAACCAGAAGGCATTTTTACAATTTAGATCCGAAATAGTGTTTTTGTCACTCTTGTGTACTGCTTGTTATGGTCAATTCTAATTCTACCAGTCTGATGTAATAGAGGCATCGCCTTCTCTCCTTACGAATCGTGGCTGATCACCTGTCATCTGACATCGAGTGTAATACTATAGGTTTAAAATCAGTTATCATAAATCGATGATTGGTATGTCAATAATCACTATTTTCATGCTTTATAAGCCAAAGATTTGAAACGAGCAATCCAAGCCTGTGTTATTTCGATTAATTTTCAAAGGTCTGTTATTAACACTACTGGGGTTAGGGGGATGTCATCCAAAAATAACATCAATTGCGACATTAGATCAGCAAAAGGAAGCCAACTCACTGGTTTATGTGCAAGGAACTGTGCGCGATCGCGCCCCTTTAATCAAGCAGACCGCCTACCAACTTCAAGACCAAACGGGAAAAGTCTGGGTGATAACGACGAAACTGCCACCAGAAAGTGGTCAAACCATAACCATTCAAGCCAAAATAAAATCAAAATCAATTGTTCTCCAGCAGCAACAGTCTCAGGAACTTTATTTACAAGAAGTCCGACAGCTTCCGCAATCCTTAAAATAATCAGGGTTGGTTACTCTTTTCATCATAATTTAAGTTTCAATTGTAACTGTGTTGAGAACGCACTCGCTCTTGAGAAGATAATATGAATCAAATTCCCTGCCACCGCTTAAAACAGTACTTGCGCTCGCTAACTTTGGCTGGAACCATTATGAGTGTTTCTTGGTTGATGCCAAGTGTCACCGCACCCGCGTCAGCGACGCTGACCGAAAGTCCAAAAACCCTAGTTGATGAAGTTTGGCAAATTGTCAATCGCAATTACGTTGATCCGGACTTTAATCATGATGACTGGGAAGCGACCCGAGAGGAATTATTAGAACGGAATTACACCTCAAAGGAAGAAGCCTATCGGGCGATTCGTCAAGCACTCAACAAACTCAATGATCCCTACACTCGCTTCCTTGATCCCGAGGAATACGAATCTTTAACGACACAAACCTCAGGAGAATTATCAGGGGTCGGTTTACGCCTCGAAATTAATGAACAAAGTCAATCACTGACAGTGGTCGAACCCATTGCGAACTCTCCCGCTGCCGCTGCTGGAATTCAGGCTGGGGATGAAATCGTTGCCATTAACGGTCAGCCGACGTCGTTACTCAGCTTAGAACAGGCGTCGGAGTTAATTCGGGGTGAGTCGGGAACTGAAGTCAAATTACAACTCTCTCGGGCTGGCAAAGGCTTGTTTGCTTTAACCTTAACTCGTGCTCAAATTGAATTGCCTCGGGTCACTTATGAACTCCGAGACACGAATCAAACTCGCATTGGTTATATCAAAGTCACAGAGTTTAGTTCCCATGCTGCTGAACAAATGCGAGAAGCCATCCTGGATTTAAAAGAACAAAATGCCGAGGCTTATGTACTTGATTTACGGAACAATCCAGGGGGATTACTTTATGCGAGTATTGAAATGGCAAGAATGTGGTTAGAACAGGGTGCGATTGTTTCCACTGTTGATCGCGGCGGCGGCGATCGCGATTTTCAAGCCAATAGTACACAGCTAACGGATCGCCCTTTGGCGGTACTGGTGAATGGCAATTCAGCCAGTGCCAGTGAAATTTTAGCCGGTGCCCTGAAGGATAATAAGCGAGCGGTCATTGTTGGCAGTAAAACTTATGGCAAAGGAACAGTGCAATCGGTAAGTGCGCTCTCGGATGGATCAGGTTTGGCGGTCACCGTAGCCCGATATTATCCCCCGAGCGGAACCGATATTAATCAAACTGGTATTCAACCGGATATCAAAACCGCTTTGAACCGCAGCGACCAATTGCGGTTATCGGCAAATCCAGAGTTGCAGGGAACCCAACAAGATCCTCAATATGTCAGCGCGATCGCAGCCTTGAATCAACGTCTGGGCAAAGTAACGATGGAAGCTACCTCGTTCAATTAATGAGTCGCCATTAAACTTCAGGGCGAACCGCGGTTCGCCCCGAGTGCTAAGAAAAGGAAAATTCGATGATGGGGGTACACTAAACGGAAACATCGCCCAATTCTTCAACCACACCGCCTTCGATGCTTTCTTCGCCTTCACTTTCGGCTTCTTCTTCGGCTGGTTCTTCGGTTCTCCCTTCGACAATCGTTAAAACGGTACGCTCGGGATCATCACTGGCTGTAACTCCTTCCGGTAGGTTTAATTCACTAATGTGCAGCGTTGTCCCAATGGGCATATCAGTGACATCAATATTAATCACTTCCGGAATTTGACTCGGAGGGCACTGAATTGTTAATTCCGTAATCACTTGTTCAAGGAGTCCGCCTTCTCTAACGCCTTCGGCTTCACCTTCAAGATTGATAGGAACCACAACTTCCACGCTATCTTGACCGGCTACTGCAAATAGGCTGAGATGATAAATATCCGGTCGCCAAGGATGAGTTTGGACTTCCCGAATTAAAGCTCTTCCTTTCCAAGAAGCTTCAGGAACGTTCACTTCGACAAGGGTGTTATTCACAGAAGCATCTTTAAGCAACAGTTCCACATCTTTGGCTTTGGCAACCAAAGACATTGATTCAGCGCCGTTATGTCCATATAAAGCAGCAGGAATTAAACCTTCACGACGTAATGCTCTGGGTTTACTGCCTTCGGGTCGGGTTTGGCATTCAAATTTAACAGTTGTTGTCATGGTTTGTTCTTGAGTGAGTTAGGTGTTCAGATTTGCAATCAGGAATTAGTTTGCAAAGGGGGAATTAGAAGACTCATGGGGTTGCTGCGTGACTGGTGTGCCGTTGGCATCAAGAAGCGCCCGTTTCGGTCCATGAATCGGGTCTTCTACGATAATGGTTTGGTCACGACTCGCCCCCAAAGACACAATGGCAATGGGAACTTCCATTAATTCCGCTAAGAATTTCAGATAATTGAGCGCAGCTTTGGGGAGGTCTTCTAAACTCCGACAGGCTGCTGTTGACTGTTGCCAACCCGGTAAAGTTTCATAAATGGGTTCGCAACGGGCAAAGCGTAAGGCACTACTGGGGAAATTGTCACAACGTACCCCATCAATATTATACGCAACACACACTTTAATTTCAGCGAGGGTATCGAGGACATCAAGCTTGGTAATCGCCAGACAGTCCATACCGTTAATACGGACCGCATAGCGTCCAATGACGGCATCAAACCAACCGCAACGGCGACGACGACCGGTGGTTGTCCCAAATTCCGCACCGCGATCGCAGAGTTCCTGTCCTAAAGTTCCCTCTAATTCTGTGGGAAACGGACCTTCTCCTACTCGGGTGGTATAGGCTTTTGCTACGCCAATCACGCGATCAATCATCGTCGGACCGACACCGGCGCCAATGCAAGCGCCACCCGCTACAGGATTGGAAGAGGTGACATAGGGATAGGTTCCATGATCTAAATCCAAGAGGGTTCCTTGCGCCCCTTCAAATAGAATATTGCGTTTTTTCTTAATGCCTTCATCAATTTTGAGGGAACTATCGACAACATGGGGACGTAAACGCTCCGCATAGCCGAGATATTCCTCAATCACTGCTTTCGGGTCTAAAGGTGGGAGATCATATAGCTTTTCTAAAAGAACATTTTTATAGTTGATTGTCCACTCTAATTGTTCCTCAACTTGATCACGATTCATCAAATCGAGAATCCGAATCCCGGTACGTTCAGATTTATCCGCATAGGTGGGACCAATGCCCCGTCCGGTGGTACCAATTTTTTTGGTGCCCCGTTTCTGCTCTGATCCTTGATCAATCAGCCGATGATACGGCATTGTGACGTGAGCAGTTTGGGAAATCATTAAGTTTTCCGTGGAAATATTTAGTGCTGCGAGTTGGTCTAACTCTTCGATCAGCACTTGGGGATCAATCACTGTTCCCGAACCAATAATACATTGGGTTTCTGGGTATAAAATCCCAGAAGGAATCAGATGCAGCTTAAAGGTTTGATCTTTAACGACTACAGTGTGTCCAGCGTTGACCCCTCCTTGGTAGCGAACAACGATATCGGCTGACTTACTGAGCAAGTCAGTAATTTTACCTTTACCTTCGTCGCCCCATTGGGCTCCAATTACAATAACGTTAGCCAAGAGTTCTCTTTTTTTTCTTAATGGGCTACAGTTTTCAGCAATAATCAACCACAAGCGCGCCTACTAACTGGGATGATTCCAGCTAGTTAGCTAGCAGCACCGTTTTAACCTGCAATTTTCATTCCAGGGAATGGCTGACAAACTACAATATTTATCACTTAAACTGGGAATTGTCAATTCTGATTCGCTCGTTCGTTAATAATTTTAAGGGGAGATTGATTGTGGCACTGTATGCAGAATTACATCGTCATCTCGGGGGATCGGTGGTTCCTCGTGTGTTGTGGCGCTATTTTCAACGACGGGATACTGCAAAAGCGGAAAAATTTGACAATTATGCTGAGTTTGAAGACTTTTACACCCGCCCTCGCAATACTTTAGAAGAATATTTAGAGTTACACACCTTAGTGGAAAGTGTCCAGACTCTCGAAACCTTACCCTATTTTATCTATCGGCTGATTCGGGGAGCATATGTGTTTGAAAACCTCGCTTATCTCGAATTACGCTATACCCCCTATTTACGAACCGATGAAAGCCTAGACTCTCACCAACGCATTACTCAGATGCGGGATATCGTGAAAATTGTCGGGGAAGCCAGCAAGGTGGGAGAATATCCCATAATCACCAGTCAGATTCTCTGTATGCACTCTCGGCTCTCCTATGAAGTGAATCGGGCAATTATCGATTTAGCAGCCGATCACCCGGAGTATATTTGTGCAGTGGATTTAGCGGGGGGAGATGCTCTCTATGCAGAACGGTTGGATGAATTAAAAGGATTATATCACTATGCGCGATCGCGCGGTCTGAAAACAACGGGTCATGTCTTTGAAACCACTGATGGCTTATACCCCGATTTATTACCCTATTTAATGCGCATTGGTCATGGCATTCAAATTCCCCTCAAATACCCGGAACTCCTCCCAGAAGTGGCAGAACGGGGACAATGTTTAGAAGTTTGTCCCACCACCTACACCAAAACCGGAACCTTAGATAATCTTTCACAACTGAAAACCGTATTTGACCGTTGCTTTGAAGCGGGCGTCGATATTGCCATCTGCACGGATAATGCGGGCTTACACAATGTTCGGTTACCCTTTGAATACGAAAACCTGCTCACCCTTGATGTCATTGATTTTGAGCAACTCCAAGCCTGTCAAGAAGCTGCCTTCCGCCATGCCTTTGCTTGGCCCTATAGTCAACCGCCAGCTTCGTTATTAACCGGATTATTACAGGGCGGTTATGATCATCAGTTGTAAACTTAATTTTTTAGCTCAATTTTTTTGAGAAGAAACTTAGATTCGTTCCAAAACTCCCACGCATTCTATATGCTTGGTTTGTGGGAATAAATCTAAACCAACCATATCTTTAAGTTGATAGATCTCTTTACACAAAGCATGGAGGTTACGAGCAAAACTTTCGGGACTACAGCTAACATAAACTAACTGTTGCGGGGGAGATTTTAAAATTTGTTTAAGGACTTTTTTCGGGAGTCCACTACGAGGCGGATCAACAATTAAACTGGATTTTTCGGCAGGAAGCGTTTTGAGATATTCCGATAGAGAATCTTCTGTTCTGCCTCGAAAAATGCGGAGGTTAGCGACACCTAAATTTTCTTGATTCTGCTTGGCGGCTTCAATTGCTAAGGGATGTTCTTCAATGCCAATGACTTCTTTGGCAAAGGGGGCACTCATTAAACCAAATAAGCCCATGCCACAATAACTCTCGATCAGCATCTCGGGTTGAAAAGCTTGGATGGGACGCACCACTTGTTCAACTAAGATCGGTAACATGGGAGTACTGCCTTGCCAAAAGGCATGGGCAGGAACGACTAATTGATAAGTTACTCCGGTCAACGGATGGATTAATTTTTCATTTAACCAAGCGACTTCATCCGGTTCCGGATTTTCCGGTCCAATGTAGGTTTCGCCAATTTTAGTGCCGCGAATGAGAACATTGAGAATCCCTTTACTGGTAAAGCGGTGAAAGTGTTCTTGACGTTCTTTTTGGAGGGCGGCATCAACGGTTTCTACACAGATCGGGCATTCTTCATTGCGCATCATATCTACTCCCAAGACTTGCCAAAATCCCGGCTCACCGGGTCCGTGGAGTTTGATACTATTGCGATAGCGGTAAGGGGTAGGAGAACCGATGATCCCTCGCAAAGGCAGAGGACTAGCCGGATGATCCTTGTCAAAATAACTTCTGAGGCGAGTCTCTTTAATAGCTAACTGCGCTTCGTAGTTGATGTGTTGGAATTGGCACCCCGCACAAGTTGTGAAATGTTGACATTGAGGCGTTGCGCGATCGCGGCTGGGTTCTAAAACTTCTACCGGCTTCAATAACAGACGACGCTTCCAGTTGCGGATCACTTCTCCTTTTATCGTTTCTCCGGGAATACTCCCCGGAACGACAATCGTTTTCCCGGCGAGAGTTACTTCTCCAAGGTATTTATTGTTAAACCGTTCGATGGTAACGGTGAGAAAGTCTCCGCGTTGTAACTGTTTAAGATTAACTGTGTCTTGTGATTGAACCATTAATTCTGACAACGTGAGAAGAGACAAAATAGGGGCGAATGATGATTCGCCCTGACAAAAATGATGTAAGGTAACCTAGACACTGGCTAATTCAGGTTCGGGACGCTTGCTATTCCGGATGCCTTCAATTGCAGTCGCATAATCATCCGCTTTAAAGACTGCCGATCCTGCAACAATGGCATTGGCGCCCGCTTCTAAGACCTGCCAAGTGTTATTCCCCTTCAAACCGCCATCAACTTCAATCCAAGGATCAAGTCCGCGTTCATCGCACATTTTTCGTAACTGACGGATTTTCGGTAGAATGGCAGGGATAAATTTTTGTCCGCCAAACCCCGGATTAACACTCATGATCAAAACTAAATCACAGAGTTCGAGAGTATAGTCAATGAGTTCCAAAGGCGTACCCGGATTGAGAACAACCCCAGCCTGCTTTCCTTGGTCTTTAATCAGTTGCAGGGTGCGATGCAGGTGAGGAGAGGCATTATGTTCCGCGTGAACGGAAATAAGATCAGCGCCGGCTTGGGCAAAGTCCGCCACATATTTTTCCGGTTCGACAATCATTAAGTGGACATCAAGGGGCTTTTGGGTTAATGGACGAATGGCATTGACGACCAAGGGACCAATGGTGATATTCGGAACAAAACGTCCATCCATCACATCCACATGAATCCAATCCGCACCGGCTTGATCAACAGCTTTAATTTCTTCTCCTAAACGACTGAAATCAGCAGATAAAATAGAAGGTGCAATAACGGTTTGTTTTTGGCTCATTGTGAGCAATCCTCAATTATTTCTTATATTTTAGTGTTAATTTTAACAAAAAATTTAACATTTCTTCGGAAACATTGGAACGCAACCTATGAAAAAAACGTTAGCGGGAGTATTGGGGAGTCTTTGTGGTTTAAGTTTAATTAGTCCCCTGCTTGCCCTTGATTATTCCGTTGGGGAACTGGGGATTAATGCTCGTCGTCTTCAGGAAGCGCCTTATAATTTACTGGGACGAAAAATTGCCATTGGACAAGTGGAAATTGGTCGTGCCGGAAAATTTGGTTGGGATAAAGCAGCAATTGGCAATTATCCGTTAACGCTTGCTGATGTTTTTTATCGCGATCGCGTTGCGAATCCGAATCAACATCTCGATCCCCATGCGGTAATGGTAGCAACGGTTATGGTGTCTCAAGAAAAGCGGTTACAGGGGGTTGCCCCAGCCGCAAAACTCTACAGCAGTGCGGTGGGGTCATTACGGCAAGCAGGGCAACCCGAAGAATGTCTCACAGCGCAATATATAGCCTTACGAAACAGTGGAGATGTCAGGGCAATTAATTTTAGTTTTGGAGACTCATTAGACCGGGATCCGCGAGAAAACCCAGCCCTCGATGGCAATGCGCTACTGACGCGTTGTGTGGATTGGTCCGCCCGAGTTCACAATACCTTGTATGTCATTGCCGGGAATCAAGGGGAAGGGGGCATTCCGATTCCTACTGATCTCTACAATGGCATCACTGTTGCTTATAGTATGCAGCGCGATCAAAAATATACGAAAGTCGGGTTTCCTAATCTGGGTGGTGACCCCATCGGCATCGGTCGCCGCTTAGTGGCGAAAGAAATTAATACGAAAGGACGCTCAGGAGTTAGTTTAGTTGCGCCTGGGGATAATATTAGTGTTTATCATCCAGAAAACGGAGTGATTAGTGCCACTGGCACCAGTTTTGCTGCTCCTCATGTCACCGGTAGTGTTGCCCTCTTACAAGAATATAGCGATCGCGTTTTACAGACACTTGCCAAAACTGAACCTTCTCCCTTTCCACCCCGCTGGAGTCTCGATGCTCGCAATCACGAAGTGATGAAAGCGGTTTTACTCAATGCTGCTGATAAAATTGAAGACCCCTCCCTTGGCATGAGTCGCAACCTTTATAGCAAGCAAAATCGCACTTGGCTTGACTCCAAAGCCTATGATAATCCAGAAATTCCCCTTGACTTAGAACTAGGGGCAGGTCATCTCAATACGTTGCGGGCTTATCAGCAGTTTAGTGCCGGACAGTGGCATCCTGAACAAACTGTCCCGAATCGGGGCTGGGATTATCGCGAAGTTACTGCCAATTCCCATCAAGACTATAAAATTGCCCAACCGCTAGCTGCTGGAAGTTATGCGACGGTGACGTTAACCTGGGATCGGTTGGTGGAATTGAAAGACGAGAATCAGAATGACCGCTATGATCTTGGCGAAACCTTTCGCGATCGCGGTTTAAATAACTTGAATCTCTTTTTAGTTCCTATCGGCAAGCCCTCTGGAAAAACTAGCCACTGTGCTTCACTCAGCGAAGTGGATAGTGTTGAACATATTTTCTGTAAAGTCCCTGAAACCGGACGCTACAAAATTCGCGTTCAATTCGCTGAACAGACTCATCATCCAAAGCAATCTTATGGGTTAGCTTGGTGGACCATTGCAGAGTGAACTTGCTTCTGCACTTGCTCTAAATATTGCTGTACGGCTTGCGCCTCAGTTCCTGGTAAGGGAAAGCGACCTAATACTTCTAAAACCGTTTGATCCGTTTCCGCATTTATCTGCATCAGTGCCGAATCTAGAGGCTGATCATATTGGCAAAATGCTTCTAACTTCCAATCCAAATCGGCTGTTGATGTTTCCGGAGTCGTTGTTTGTGTCAGTTCTTCTTCGCTGAATTGTTCTGTCTCTCCTCCAAGATTTTGCTGACGAATCATCCGAATTTCTTCTAAAATTTCTGAGCGAGTTCGTCCGCGCAGCTGAAATAAAACAAAGGGATCTTCACTAAAGCGATCTGCGAGTTCATAATAAACGGCAGCAATATGTTTGCAAGGATTCTTGGGATCAGGACAATTACAACGGGAATGAACATCAGAAAGTGAAAAGGGGAATAAACTTAAGCCATTGGCAATAAAAACTTCCTCAATATTTTCTGGCATTTCGCCGGCTAATAATTGTGCGGAAAAAATGGCTTTTTCTGCTAAAGTTTGAATGACATAGTGCCAATCCTCATCACTAAAGGGGTCTAATTTAATCCAGAGGTGATACGGTTCATCAGCCGTCCCTTGCACATCAGCCGTTACTTTAGCGCCTTCAAAATTAATACTGAGAATATTGCCTTCTCGGGCATAGTTCCGACCCCGTTCCAGTCGTTTTTTAAACCGGTATTTTTCTAACAGATCCAGCCACTGCAATGCCCACCATTGTCGTTCTGTCATAAATATCTTGTCCTTTATCGTTGGATATTATACATCTAAGTAAGTTAAGAAAAGGAGAAATTGGTCATGCTATGTACAATGGAAAATCGCGCTAGTCTCCTTGATCTTCTGTACCTTCATCATCTAGATCGTTGTCCAGTATTAAACGATCAGAATCTGGTAGCAAAACTTGAGCTACTTCTGGAAAATGTTGTTGCATACACTGATCGCAGACGCCGTGGGTAAATTCTACGTCAGAGTGATGTTGGATAAACGTCTCAACCGTTGACCAATACCCTTCGTCATTACGAATTCCTTTACAATAAGAGCAAATGGGAATCAGACCGTCCATGATCTCTATTTTTTCTAACGCTTGTGCCAATTGAGAAGAAACTCTCTTGAGTTCTAATTGGGTAACCACTTGACGCGCTAAAGCTTCCAAACTGTTTTTTTGTCCTTCTGATAATGTTTTTGGCTGGCGATCAATGACACAGAGCGTGCCAATCACATATCCTTGGGGGGTAATTAAAGGAACACCAGCATAGAAGCGAATGCCTGGAGCACAGGTAACTAAAGGATTCTCGGCAAAGCGTTGATCGCACATCGTATCGTTAACGATCATTGTTGTTTCACCTAAAATGGTGTGAGCGCAAAATGAGACATCTCGACTTGTTTCCTCAACGTTGAGACCTATTTTTGATTTAAACCACTGGCGATCTCCATCAACTAAACTAATTAAGGCAATGGGAACATTGCAAATAAAAGCTGCCAGTCTAGTAATGTCATCATATGCCGATTCAGAAGGAGTATCGAGGATTTGATATTGTCGAAGGGCTTCGAGTCGGGCTGCTTCTAACGCAGAGGGCTTAGCTTTCATAATGATTCCTTTGGTACTCAATTGCTACAATCCCGAATTCGGTAGCTAACTTGAGTAATCTCCTCACAGAAACTAAATCATTTCATCACGGTGATTAAGAGTGATCTCAAGACAATTTACTTAAAGAGGCAAGGAATTGTTGATTCACTACAATAGTCTTTACTGCTTACTATCTTCTATAAAAACTGAGTCGTCATCCCGTCTCAGTTATTAAACTTAACTCAAGGGAGAATAGAAAAAAAACTGAACTCTCTTTTCAAGCTCAAGTTCCAACCAATCTAAACCATGGCTACTTCCTCCACTACACCAGCTTTCAAGGGAATAAGGGATGAAAAAATCGTCCTTTTTTCAGCGGTACAAGTTTCCAAGTGGTATCAAATGGGAGAGGTGCAGGTGCAAGCGCTCAAATCCGTGGATCTGCAACTGTACGAAGGGGAGTTTGTCGTGTTCTTAGGGGCATCGGGGAGCGGCAAATCAACTTTACTGAATATTTTAGGCGGATTGGATATTCCCAGTACGGGTGAAATCTTTTTTCGGGGAAATAACCTCACCACCGCCAGGGAAGCGGAGTTAACGCAATATCGTCGGGAAAATGTGGGGTTTGTCTTCCAGTTTTATAACTTGATTCCTAGTTTGACCGCAGCCGAAAATGTTGCCCTCGTGACCGAATTAGCCCATCATCCTATGTCCCCGAAAGCTGCATTAACCTTAGTCGGATTAGAGGATCGCCTCAATCATTTTCCTGCCCAACTTTCAGGCGGCGAACAACAACGGGTTGCGATCGCGCGCGCCATTGCCAAACGTCCAGAGGTCTTATTTTGTGATGAACCCACGGGCGCGTTAGATTTTCAGACTGGAAAGCGAGTGTTAGAGGTGTTGAATCAGGTGAATCAAGAATTTGGCACAACCATTGCGGTCATTACCCATAATGCCGGGATTGCTGAAATGGCAGATCGCGTCTTGTTGATGCGCAGTGGGGAGATTGTAGAGATTCGAGAAAATGAAACTAAAAAATCCCCTGACCAACTGGAGTGGTAGCAATGATTTCGCCTTTAGATCGGAAACTTTTTCGGGAGTTGTGGCAACAATGGGGACAACTGAGCGCGATCGCGCTAGTGGTGGCTTGTGGCATTGCTTGTTTTGTCTTGATGCGCAGTGGCTACCATTCCCTCAATTTGACACAAAGGGCTTATTATGAGCAGTATCGCTTTGGAGAAGTCTTTGCCGAACTCAAGCGCGCCCCGCAATGGCTAGAGCAAGAAATTGCAGCGATTGAGGGAGTCGCACAAGTGCAGACGCGCATTGTTGCTGATGTCACCCTTGATGTACCCGGATTAGATGAACCCGCCAGCGGACGCTTGATTTCTTTGCCTAAACACCGCGAAGGAATGCTCAATGATTTATTTATCCGTCATCCCGGAGAGTTTCCTGATCCGCAACACTCAGAAGAGGGATTAGTCAGTGAAGCCTTTGCCAAGGCCAATGATCTCAAGCTGCAAAGTAAAATTGGCGCAATTCTAAACGGACGCTGGCAAGCCTTACAAATCTCAGGCATTGCCCTTTCTCCTGAATATGTCTATGCGGTTTCGGGTGCGGGGAGTCTTTATCCGGATGATCGACGCTTTGGGATTATTTGGATAAATGAAAGCGCTTTAGCCAATGCGTTTGATCTCGATGGCGCATTTAATAGCGTTTCGCTGACCTTAACCCCGAATGCAAATGAAACGGCTGTGATTGCGCAATTAGACGATTTGCTCGATCCCTACGGTGGATTAGGGGCATATGGCAGAGACGATCAAGTGTCGCATCGGATTATTAGTGATGAAATCAAAAGTTTAGAAGTTTCCGCGACGATTCTGCCCACTCTCTTTCTCGCGATCGCTGCTTTTTTATTGCACGTTTTGCTCTCTCGCCTCATTGCCACGCAACGACAACAGATTGCAGTACTCAAAGCCTTTGGTTACAGCAACGGTCAAGTCGGATGGCACTACCTCAAGTTTATTCTGGTTGTCTTCAGTGCTGGGGCCATTTTAGGAGTCGGATTAGGATTGCAACTGGGATACGGCTTAACGCAAATCTATACGGATTTTTTCCATTTCCCCTTATTGCGTTACGAAGCTGGTTTACCGTTAGTGGTTGCTGCCTTATTGGTCAGTGGTGGGGCAGCTTGTGTTGGCGGTTTAATGGCAGTTCGCAGCGCGATCGCGCTTCCCCCCGCCCAAGGAATGCGACCGGAACCCCCCGCAACGTTTCGCCCGACTCTCATCGAACAATTGGGCTTACAACAGTTCTTTTCTCCCGCCGGACGGATTATCTTACGCAACTTAGAACGTCGTCCCGTTCGCGCCGGTTTATCCATTTTAGGCATTGCTGTTTCTGTGGCGATTCTCCTCACCGGGTTTTATTTACGAGATGCCCTAGATTGGCTAATGACAGTGCAGTTTCAGGTGATCCAGCGTGAGGATGTCACCTTAATTTTCAATCAACCCCGTTCTCAACGCAGTCTATATGACCTCAATCATCTCCCTGGAATCCTCTATGCGGAAGAATTTCGGATGGTTCCCGCCCGTCTGCGCCACCAGCATTATCAACATCGTCTTGCAATTACTGGCTTACCACTAACAGGGGAATTGCGCCAACTTATTGATCGGCAATTGCATGAAGTTCCTTTACCCCCAGACGGGTTAGTCTTAACCAATAAACTCGCAGCAATTCTCCATCTACAACCGGGCGATTTTGTGCAAGTGGAAGTCTTAGAAGGGGCACAACCCAAACGACAGATCCAAGTGACGGGCTTAGTGGATGAAATGGTTGGGTTATCCGCTTACATGAATCTTGAGGCTTTAAACCAAATGATGCGCGAAGGTCGGACAATTTCCGGGGCGTATGCGATTATTGATCAGGCACAAGAAGACAAGCTATACCATCAATTAAAACAAACCCCTGTTATTGAAGGCGTTTCCTTTCGGGATGCACTGATCGAGAGTTTTGAAGAAATTAGTGGGGAAAATATGCAAATGATGACGGGAATTCTCGTGATCTTTTCCTGCATCATTACCTTTAGCGTTGTCTATAATTCTGCTCGCATTGCCCTTTCTGAACGAGGTCGGGAGTTAGCCAGTCTCAGGATTATGGGCTTTACGCAAACTGAAATTGCTCTGATTTTATTGGGAGAACAAGCGATTCTTACCCTGTTTGCCATTCCCGTTGGTATTGGCTTTGGTCTGGGGTTATCTGCTTTAATGGTCAAAGCCTATGATTCGGAATTGTATCGCTTGCCCTTCGTCATTAGTCGCGCCACCTATGGTTTCACCACCATCACCGTGATCATTGCGGGTCTAATTTCTGGTTTCATCATTTATCGTCAACTCCAAAAACTTGATTTAATTGCGGTTTTGAAAACTAGAGAGTAATCAGCACTTAAAATTAAACTATGAGAATTGAGCTGATCCATTCGTCTGTGGTTCAATCCACTCAGTAACATGAAACTTTCCCAGTTCCGCCCTCGTTTATTCCGTTCTGAAGAAAGCTCAGAAAATGGTGTCACTCCCCCCAAAAAACGCTTTCGATTGCGACCTTGGCTTTATATTCTCGGTGGGTTAGGCATAACCGGTGCTGTGTTCTTCCTCTTTCGTCCCAGTCCGATTGTAGTCGATGTTGCAACTGTTAAACGGGAAGAACTCTCCGTAACCATTACAGAAGAAGGGGAAACCCGAGTGCGCGATCGGTATGTGGTTTCTTCGCCCGTTGCTGGCTATTTGCAGCGTCTTGAATTAGATGAAGGCGATACCATTACTGCTGGCGAAACCATTGCTCAAATTGATCCGCTGATTCTCGACAGTGAAGTGCAATCTCTACTCGCTGAAATTGAAAGTCTCAAAGCCGAAAAATCCGGGGTTGCAACTCTCAGACCTAAAAGTGCTGCCCTAACTCAAGCCGAGGCAAATATTTCCGCCACAGAAAGCCAGATTTCTGCCTCAAAAGCAGTCATCCAAGAACTACAAGCGCGATTGCAACAAGCGAAACACGATCGCGCAAGAGCGGAATTTCTCCGCCAACAAGGCGCAATTTCAGAACAAGCCCTAGAATCAGCTCAACTCAATGAAACCGCGATCGCGCAAAGTTTAGCAGTTGCCCAACAAGACCTCAATCGTGCCCAAGCTGAACTTAAACGGGCACAAGCGCGTCGGGAAGAATTACAAGCCGAACAACAAGATCCGGACTATCTCCTCAGTGTCTATGATTCACAAATTCGGAGTTTAGAAGCTCAACTCGCAGAACGAACGGATCGTGCCCAACGCACTAAGATTAACTCCCCTGCGAATGGTCAAGTGTTACGCATTCACCAAAAAAGTGAACAGTATGTGGAAGCGGGTGTATCGCTGTTAGAACTCGGTAATCCCAAAGATCTCGAACTGGTTGTTGATGTGCTTTCTACTGATGCGACTCAAATTGAACGCGGCGATCGCGTTTTAATAGAACAGTGGGGAGGGGATGAACCGTTAGTGGGAACCGTGAGACGAATTGAACCGGCAGCCTTTACGAAAGTATCAGCCCTTGGTGTAGAAGAACAGCGCGTCAATATCATTATTGATTTTGTTGACATCCCCAATCATTTAGGCGATCAATACCGCGTGGAAGCCCAAATTGTTGTCTGGGAACAAGAAGATATCTTACAAATTCCCATTAGTTCCTTATTTCGCTGCGAACAGGGCTGGTGTATTTTCACCGTAGAAAATGGCAAAGCAGAACGGATTCCGGTTGAAATTGGACAACGGAATAACCTTGCAGCACAGGTCAAGTCAGGCTTAGAGGAAGGAGAACAAGTCATTCTTTATCCCTCCGAACGCATTGAAGCGGGAACGAAAATTACCCCCTCACTCTAGTTTGTCGATAGTGTTTTGTACGGTTTCATACAGTGGTTGATTCCCTTGGTCTTGATATAATTGAGCCGCCTTTTCCAAATCCGCGATCGCGCTCTCTTTTTCGCCCATCGCCGCCCGAGTGACACCGCGATTGGCATAAGCATCTGCTAAATCAGCATTTAAGTCTAGGGCTTGGTTATAATCGGCGATCGCGCTTTCTAATTTTCCTTGTTGAGCATGAGCAATTCCCCGATTGAGATAGATTCGCTCTTGATCAGGTTTCAGCTCAATTGCGCGATCATAATCAGCGACGGCTTTTTCATACTGACGCAGTTGAGTATGTGCCAAAGCGCGATCGTAGTAAGCACCGGCATTCTTTGGATTCAGCTCAATTACTTGCGTTTGATCGGCAATGGCTTTGTCAAGTTCTCCCAATTCTAAATAACTAACGCCTCGAAAATAATAGGCTTTTTCTGCTGCTGGATCGTTATTAATTGCTTGCTCAAACGCTTCAACTGCCGTTTGATAGTCCCCTTGTTGATAAGCTGTCATCCCTTGTTCGAGTGCAGAGGACTGCGTTTGCGCCCAACTCGGTGCAGCCGGCACAATTGTAATCAACAACATGATCAAGGTGGAAATTAGAAGAATAGCCACTTGTCTTGGCTTTAGGAATTGAGGTGTCATGGTGAGTTTTTTCTTGACGATTCGACCCTGATTGTAAAACGAATCGGTTAGCAGGGAAACCTACTATTAGTTAGTCAAACTCTCTTTGAGATAATCAATGAGACTAAACCCACCAATCAAAATTCCTGAGACAACAATCAAGGCGAGGAAACACACGACTAATCCAGCTAAACAAATCGCCCCGTCATCTTCTTGTAACCCAAAACCAATAATAAAAATGCCAATTGCCGGTAAAGTATTGGTTCCCGGAATCGGAATCATCATCGAAATTGACATCAGCGCGATCGCGCTTCCTAAAATGACACGCCCCCCAAAACTGGTACAGATATAGCTCAAACGAGGACGAGATAGATTTTCTAAACGCTGCAGCCAAGGAACTCCTTTATTAATAAAACCTTGCACTTGTTTTAAATCTAACTGATGATGACGAACCCGTTGCGGAAGCCAAGGTTCTTGTGCCCCGAACACCATTTGGCTGGCTAGTAAAAACATCACCACACCAAAAGGAATCGAATAACCGGGCGCTGGAACCGGTAGTGCAGACGGGAGAGAAAGAAGAACAAATAAAAAACCAAAAATGCGTTCTTTTGTTATTTCTAAGAAGTCAGCTAAATCAACTTGTGCGGCTCTCTCTTCTTCACAAAAATAACGGTATAACTCACGAGATAGTTTTGCCATTCACCCTCATATTGACCACAATTATCTAATGCATAAGCTTTCAATGCTTACTCGTGAGCAATTATAGACAATTCTGACCTCATTCTTAATATAACCGTCGTAAAATATAGTCGGCGAGTTCTCGCAGCGCTTGGGTTGAAGCAGAATCTTTTAAGGCATGGTCTAAACATTCTACAGCTACGTGGCTATGATGAGCAGCAAGTTCCCGCGTCCGTTCAATCCCACGACTTTCTTTTACGAGCGCGATCGCGCGTTCTAACTCGCCTTCGCCCGTAAACTCATTTTCTACTAAATCTTTTAATTCCGGCTTTTCTTCAAAGGCATAGAGCACCGGTGCGGTTAAATTCCCACTTTTGAGATCCGAACAAGCTGGTTTGCCAAGGACTTCACTCGTTGCCGTAAAGTCGAGGATATCATCCACAATCTGAAACGCTAAACCGAAATTCCGTCCATAATGATAGAGTTGCTCACATACCTCGGGAGAGACCCCACTGAGCACGCCTGCCGCTTTTACGCTATTGGCAATCAAAGAGGCTGTCTTATAGTAACTCTTTTCTAAATAATCTGTAATCGATAGTTCTACATCAAACTGACTCAATCCCTGACGAATTTCACCTTCGGCAAAATCGCGAATGACCTCGGATAGCAGTTTGACAACTGCTAAATTATCCAAATTTGCTAAATACCAAGAGGATTGAGCAAAGAGAAAGTCTCCTGCCAGTACGGCAATCCGATTGCCAAATAAACTATTAACAGTGGCAACATTCCGGCGGGTTTCTGAGTCATCCACCACATCATCATGAACTAAACTGGCGGTATGAATCATCTCCGTAATTTCTGCCAACCGTCTATGGTATGATGTTAGATCATTTCCAACCAGTGTTGCCCGAGAAGCTAATAAAACGATAGCGGGGCGCAAACGTTTTCCGCCAGCCCCAAATAAATGTTCTGCCGCCGCACCCAGGATCGGGTGACGCGCTCCAACGAGTTGTTTTAAGTTATCTGTCAATAAGCGCAGGTCTTCATCAACAGGAGCAAATAAGGATGTTACAGAGGTCATCGGTAAGCCTATATAGGGCGCAGTAGTAGATAAATGTTTACATATCTTTATAACAATTCTAATCTAAGCTTTACCGACATGAAAACAAGTACGAAAAGAAAAGCCACTCTCTTGTCAGTTCTTTCCCTTTTGGGCACTGAGTTTGAGAAGCTGACAAAAAATGATTGTCCAACCTAAAAATTTAGGTGATCTCTTTTCAGAATTGTGCTAATCTTATCATTAAGGTTTAAATAAATTTTAAACCTTAAGCTAGTTAATCTAAATTGAGTTGTAGAGACAGCTAGGACTTTTCTTCAGGGCGATTGAGAAAGTACCCCTTTACAAGGTTCTGTTACCATGCAAATGCTTGGTCCACCGGAATTAGCCGCAGCTTTGCCAAGAGCAAGAAAAATTGGCAAGGAATATTTTCTAATTTGAGTACGTCATAGATACTCACCTAGAATTGAAGACAAGCTGGTTAATTTAATCCCTAGTAAAGATTATTGTAAGCATTAGCCTCGCCAAAAGAAGGGAACTAGCAGACTCTTAATTAACTGTCCACTCCTCGCAACCACTTAATGATGAATATGTCCATTCTGATTCCACTTCTTGCTATTTCCTACCTCACGATGGTTTACGGTGTTCTGTTTCTAGCGCAACGGGTGCGTGATGTCCAATCGAATCGCACCTAGTGCCAGCTAGCGAAGCAAGCATCACTCAATAATTAATCCAAATTAGGATAAAATGATCACGGCTTAACTCTAGCCGTGTTTTTTTGCTGGATTAAAAATGAGTGACTCCCAACAAACTAATCTTTTTGAGGATACTCCCTCTATTTCTCCACAGCAGTGGGAGCGAATCCCCTTTGATCCTCAAATCTCGATTCTCCCAGGAACCTACAAAAATTTGGATGAACTAGCCCATCATTGTCGCCAATGTCAACGTTGTGAACTGGCTCAAACTCGGACGCAAGTCGTTGTCAGTCGTGGTAATCCAAAAGCAGATGTCATGGTTATTGGTGAAGCCCCAGGGCAAAGCGAAGATGAGCAGGGTTTGCCGTTTGTCGGTAAATCAGGACAGTTACTCGATAAAATTCTCGCTTCGGTTGAATTAAGCCCTGAAGAAGATGTTTATATTTCTAATATTGTCAAGTGCCGTCCGCCCCAAAATCGAAACCCCTCGACCAAAGAAATCAATGCTTGTAAATCTTATTTGTTAGAGCAAATTAATCTCGTTAATCCCAAAATTATTCTCTTTACCGGTGCAACGGCTTTGAAGGGGTTGACGGGAGAAAAAAAAGGAATCAGCAAAATTCGCGGTCAATGGTTGAATTGGGAAGGGTATTGGGCAATGGCAATTTTTCATCCCGCCTATCTGTTAAGGAACCCTTCGCGCGAAAAAGGGAAGCCTAAGTGGTTAATGTGGCAAGATATGCAGTTAATTCGACAAAAATTAGATGATCTGAGAAAAATTAAATAAGAAACAAAGTCACAAAATTAGGAGTGGTACTTCAGTAAAGGCAGGGGCAGTTGGGTCCGTGTTTGAAAGTAAACGCACCTTCGGTGAAGTTACTTTCAGTCAATTGGAAAAGCACGTGAAAATACTGTTGTTTTCATACTTGGATCACATTAAAATCAAACCAAGAACAAGATATTCTGATTAAATTAATTTCTTATATTTAGTTCGGAAATCTTTGATCAAAGTGATCTTAGTCTGAAAAAGAGATCGTTAGAAGCGAATTCCTGGAGTAAAAATAAAGATGCCTGCCTTAACTTCTGGACACCTTAAACAAAATAGCTTGGAGTTACTGAGGATTTACCAAAGTGACCAGAATCCAAAAATTCGGAATCAGATTGTAGAACTTAACATTGGTTTAGTTCGCAAAGAAGCGCATCATTGGGTTAACCAATGTAATGAAAGTTATGAAGATTTAATCCAGGTGGGATGTATGGGGTTAATCCGCGCGATCGAGCGGTTTGAACTCTCGAAAGGGAATGCGTTTAGTTCCTTTGCTGTCCCCTACATTCGGGGTGAAATTCAACACTATTTGCGCGATCGCAGCACATCCGTAAAAATTCCGCGACGGTGGCTAGAATTACGACAAAAAGCGACAAAAGTAACGTATCAATTACGAGAAGAATTACAACGCGATCCCACTGATTCTGAGATTGCAAGCCAACTTAACGTCTCTCCGAGTGAATGGCAAGAAGTTAAACTTGCGGCTAAAAACCGGGAACCCTTGAGTTTAGATATGCCAATGGGCTCGGGAGAGGGAGATGAAACCACTAGTCTTGGCGAGCTTGTACCCGATAGTCAATACCGTAGTTTTCAACTTGCTCTAGAAGACCAAATTCGACTACAACAAGGATTAATCGGACTTGAGGAGCGGACACGCAAAGTTTTAGAATTTGTCTTCCTCCATGATCTGACCCAAAAGGAAGCTGCAGAGGTTCTTGGTGTGAGTGTAGTAACTGTTTCTCGCCGTCTTAAAAAGGGTGTCCAATTGCTTAAAAATAAAATGTTATGAGTGAGGCATTTCAAAACTTGAAGGTGTTATACTCAACAGCAACCGAGTTGGAAGGAAGAATTAAGGATGAAACAGCCATTACTAATCCAGCTTTCAATTATTTTAGGATTGTCTTTAAGTAGTTGCCAGTTACTTCCCTTTGGTACAGAAACAGAATCAGTGAGTGACGGTGCTAACTCGACCTCTTCTCCAGAGGAAGAATTGGCTTCGGAACCAGTGGATATTGAGGAAGAAAATCAAGCAGTAGAAACGAAAATTGAAAAAACAGCGCCTCCAACTCGAAAAGTTGCTGGATTGAAAAAAGCAACCGATCCAGAAGAATTTATTCAAGGGCGAGGGATTACTCCAGGAGAAAATCGTAGCGATCCCTTTAACCTCTTCCCCATTGCACCTGATGGAGAAGTGAGACGGCAACCCACTGCATCTAATTCACCGACGGAACCCTTACCCAGTTTACCGACCGATCAACCGGCACCGCCTCCAGAACCCAAATTAGCAAGAGCAGTGCAAGTGCAGGGAGCTGTAAAAATCGGCAATCAAGTAACAGCAATTTTAAGGGCTCCTAACGAACAAACCAGTCGTTACGTGCGTCCGGGACAGTGGATTGCTAATAACCAAGTATTAGTAAAGCGAATCAATATTGATCAAAGACCTACCCCTACTGTTGTTTTGGAAGAGCTAGGAATTGAACAAGAAGTCGTTAAAAGCGTGGAAGAAGGGATGGCAGTTGATGCGACCACGGTTGAGCAGAAGTCTATTGGGCAGCTCCCACCACTACCCCCACCTCCTCCATCTTCCATTTAAGGCGAACTCCTAAACAGTGGCAATGTCTTCTTCTTTTGCTTTCAGGAGCTCATCCACCTTAGCGACATATTTATCGGTTAGTTTTTGGATTTTTTCCCGAATATCATGAGCTTCGTCTTCAGATAGTTCATGATTTTTTTCGGCTTTGCGCACCTCCTCAATCGCATCGCGACGAATGTTGCGAATGGAAACTCGACCTTCTTCGGCATATTTGCCGGCAATTTTCACTAGTTCTTGCCGACGTTCACTAGTAAGAGGGGGAATATTCAGGCGTACAATTTCACCATCATTGTTGGGGGTTAAACCCACATCGGACATCGAGATCGCTTTTTCAATTTGTTCCAAACTTCCCTTATCGTAGGGTTGAATGGTAATAGTTGTGGCATCAGGCGTGCTGATGTTCGCTAAAGATTTGAGGGGGGTTTCCATGCCATAGTAATCAACCATTACGCGGTCAAGTATAGAAGCATTTGCCCGTCCGGTGCGTAAGCTATTGAAAGACTGTTGCGTCGCATCAATCGCTTTTTTCATTTTACTTTCAACGTCTGATAATTTCATTTCGGCCCTCCGACCAATGTTCCAACAGTTTCTCCTTGAACAACACGCATGATGTTGCCGCGTTGCAGAAGATTAAAGACGACAATCGGAATGTTATTATCCCGACACAGCGCGATCGCGCTCCCATCCATCACTCGTAAATTTTGACTCAGAACATAAGTATAGGTGAGATGTTCAAATAAACGAGCATCAGGATTAGTATGGGGATCACTATCATAGACCCCATCCACTTGGGTTGCCTTAAATAGGATTTCCGCGTCAATCTCTGCTGCTCGTAAAGCGGCAGTTGTGTCAGTAGTAAAAAAGGGATTCCCAGAACCCGCAGCAAAGATGACCACTCGTTTTTTCTCCAAGTGCCGAATTGCCCGTCGCCGAATGTAAGGTTCAGCCACTTGTTGCATTGTAATTGCACTTTGGACTCTTGTGGGAACCCCAACCTGTTCTAATGCATCTTGCAGGGTCAACGCATTCATTACCGTAGCAATCATGCCGATATAATCAGCCGTTGCTCGATCCATTCCGGCAGATGCTGCTTTGACCCCTCGAAAGATATTCCCTCCACCAACGACAATCGCCATTTCGATGCCAGTTTTAACAATTTCAGCGACTTCTTGAGCAATTTCACTGACCACAGTTGGGTCAATGCCGTATTGTTGGGTGCCCATCAAGGCTTCCCCACTTAATTTTAGTAAAACCCTTTTGTAACTCATCCTTATGATTAGCGCACACTGTTTAATGTAGGCTGATTTATAGAATAATAGTGTTCTGCCGCCACCTGATTGAGGAGGAGGATGAGGAGAGCATCCCCACAGAAATCTAACATACCAGTTTTAGGAGCTTTGACCAAGCGAAAGTGAATTCAGACAAAATTATAAACTCCCCTGGTCCAGAAAAAGGTTTTGTCTTCTTGACATCAAGGATAATCGAGAGAAATCATGGCTTGGAACTGGGTGTTTTCTTACCATCATTATTCCCCATTGACTTGGCGAGAATGATCTAACTTTCCTATGGCGATCCGATTTCTTTCGGAACAACTTTTTTGATTGATCAATCCAAACTTTAATCTGAATCAGTGCCGAGGGTTTTGCGAGGATTGCTGGTTTTGTGCTTAAATGCAAAAGCACTTGCAGTTCAATCAAGTTATGCCTCAATTTCCCAAATATGCCCTTGTTCACGAATGGCTGACACCCAAAGCTACAGGTGGATCAGAATTAGTAGTTAAAGCAATTCTCCAACGAATTGATGCTGATCTCTATGCTTTGATTGATTTTGAATCCACAAACCCGGAGAGTTATCTTTATGAGCAAAAAATTGGGACAACTTTTCTACAACATTTCCCCTTAGCGCGTAATGGGGTGCAAAAATATCTACCCCTTTTACCCTTCGCAATTGAACAACTGGATCTCCACGAATACGATATTATCCTTTCCTCTTCTCATGCGGTTGCTAAAGGGGTGATTACCAGCCCCTACCAAACCCATATCTGTTACTGTCACACCCCCATGCGCTACGTTTGGGAACTGACATTTGAATATCTCAAACAAAGTAAAATTGGGACAGGAATCCCTGGGATCTTGACTCGCTATCTCCTTCATCAGTTGCGCCAGTGGGATGTCATTAGTGCCAACCGAGTTGATTACTTTATCGCCAACTCCCACCACACGGCAAAGCGAATTTGGCGATGCTATCGTCGCCCTGCAGAAGTCATTTATCCCCCAGTTGATATCCAACGCTTTTCTTTTCAGGCTGAGAAAGAAGACTTTTACTTGACGGTTTCGCGCCTCGTTAGTTATAAACGAATTTCTTTGATTATTGAAGCCTTTAACCAACTGCAACGCCCGTTAGTCATTATTGGGAGTGGACCTCAATTTTCTGAATTACAAAAACAAGCTCAACCTAATATCAAACTTTTGGGAACCCAACCCAATGCAGTGGTAGAAGACTATTTAGCCAAAGCTAAAGCTTTTGTTTATGCCGCTTGTGAAGATTTTGGTATTGCGTTAGTAGAGGCCCAAGCCTGTGGTACACCTGTCATTGCTTATGGTGCAGGGGGGGCAAAAGAAACAGTAAAAGATCTACAAGCGTATCCAGACACAGCAACAGGGTTACTGTTTTCTCCACAAACCTCCTCTGCATTAGTAGAAGCAGTAGAAATGTTTGAATCGAAGCAAGAGAAGCTAATTCCTGAACAAATTTATCAACATGCCACTCGCTTTTCAACTCAGCAGTTTCATACTGCTTATTGGCAGTTTATAGAAACAACTCAAAATGGGTAAAGTGAGAATTTATACTTTATTTTGGGTTTGACTTAGGATTTTAATTAAATCAGCTCTCTTTGTCTTACTATAACCTTTAATTCCTCTTTTTTTAGCCATTTGCTTCAATTCTTTAGCATTAAACATTTCTAAGATATTTGTATCAGTAATAATTTCAGGTAAAGGCTCTGGTGTCACATAAAAAACTTCCTTAAATATTTTTAATTTGCTACCTCGTGTAATGCCACATTTCAATTTAGTGACATCATTTAAACTTTCTCGCCAATAACGACGGGGTGCTTCGTCGATGCGACTACTCGCTTTAGCAACATTAACACCTTTTAGAGAGGTTACAGGACGATGAACCAAATATTCAAGGCCTAGTTTAATTTCATCAAAGCTTGCTGTTGCTAAATTAATTTGAGGAACTTTTTCGTGAGCTAAAAGTTGCGAAGCTTCAGTAGTTGCAGGAGAATTATCAGCAATAATACACCAAACTTTGTCTAACCCCGCTTGTTCTGCAACTGCATAAGTAAAAGCATTACCAATGACTTGATATTGATCTTCTCCCGTTTGCTTCACAATAATTGGAAGCCAATTTCGACTATTGGCTTGATTGACTGCTTGAGCGGCACCATAAATTAAAAATTCCGAGACTTCAACGGGTTCATTAAGTTCAAGTTCATCAAAGTACAGATACATTAAAGACCCAACTTCTTGTTTCATGAGAGAAAATACTCCTTAGCGAAAGATTTGTAGTAATTAAATGCAATTTTATATCTATAAACAGCTGGTATTCCATAAAATGCAGCTTTTGCTATGTAAGCATAATAAGGAATTTCATAAATTTCTGAATTTCTATGACCTTGGGTGGTTTTAGGAAAAAAGTAGGGTCGTAAATCAACTCCTTTTTTACTTTTAGTTTCTTTTATCAGTTGAAAGAGTTGCTCTCTAGCTTGTTTTCGCTGCGCCTCTGTTATGTTTTCGCCATTATAAAAAATCGGTAAAGCAGTAGGATTAGCAACATCAATCGCATCATCAAATGCTTCGCGATGCTTTTTACCTACTTCATCAAGAAAGTCTGTAATCACTTGTTGGGCATTTAAAAGAGAAGCAAAATTATTATGCTTAGTTGGAAGAAGAACTACATCAGCAGCAATAATTGTTTCTTGACTAAAAAAATTCCAGCTAGGGGGAGCATCAATTAAAATGTAATCATAATCATTTCTAATATTTTTTAAGACGTTACGTAAACGACCTCTAGTGACTTCTGACAGTAACTCATTCTGTTTTTCGTTTTTCTCCATAAAAGTTTCATCAGCAGGAATGATATCAAACCCAGTTTCTGAACCTTTTTTATTAGCAATACGATAAGGGTAAATAGCCTTTTCAATTTTATAAGTTCTATAATTCTTCAGACACTCATAAAGTTTGTGTGTTCCCGGCTTTGCCTTTAAGATCTGAGTTAAATCTTTTTGGTTCGGATCAAAATCAATGACTAAAACCTTGTGATAAATCCCTAAATAGGCTGCTAAGTTAAGGACAGTTGTTGTTTTCCCAACCCCTCCTTTGTTGTTGTAGATAGTAATCGTCAGGGCTTGGGCTGGATCATCAATAATCTTTTTGAGTTGCTGAAATTTCTCATCGATATTATCTGCTTTCAAACGAATTAACTGGGTGACCGGATAAACGACTTTACGATGTTTGCGAAAGAGTTGAATGTAATCAGCATTCGTAATAATTCCCCATTTGGCTGTTTGGCAATTGACAGCACTGGGAGCTAAGTAACGCTTAATTTGCTTAACGGTCTTTTTATATTCCCCATTGGCAAGATTCACGTCCCGCCCTTTTACTTCAACAATAAGAAAAGGGTTTTTCGGTGAATAAAAAAATAAATCTTCATCTGTATTTCTACGTGCTGCAAAGTCGACAGCTTGACCTCCTACACCAGTAGAAAACTCTGGATATCGCTCATTTTGAGTAAAGCCTAACGCTTCAAGGAATGCAGGTATAAAACGATGAGAGATAATTGTTTCAGGTGCTTCTTCTGGAAGGGATAAAAGGGCTTGCTTTAAAGGTGAGTCAGACATAACTCAAACAATAATTATGTATTAGTTGTGCGTAAAAACACAGAAAACAATGAACTTAATTTACAATCGTATTGTAGTAAATTTGTGTCTGATCTAGCTAGATATTGCCAGCAAACCTCAGTAAAAAATCGTTTTAGAGTAATCCAAGAAAATGATCATCCAGTAGCTATAGGCTGCTTAGGGAAATTTCAAGACATTATGGATGGTTTATTTGTTGCAGCACTCTTAGTGATTTTCTTGCCTGTTGCTTGTTGCCTATTCCCTCCCTTCAAGCAGCCAAATGACTTTTCCAGCAGACCCTAGATTATGTTTATATCAATGAATTGAGTTGATTTATGACAGGTAAATCGGGGCGTTGGGACCCAAAGGTAAGTCAAAAATCAGCCATAAGAAAAATAGCGCCAGCCAACTGACTAGAAACAGAAGGGAATAAGGTAACATCAGGGCAATTAACCGCCCAATTCCCAACTCTGGATCGTATTGCTGTCCAAAGGCAATGACTACAGGAAAATAGGGCATTAGTGGGGTGAGAATATTGGTACTGGAATCGCCAATGCGGTAAAGGGCTTGAATAGCTTCGGGCGAATAGCCGACCAGCACTAGCATACACTGATTGACCACTCATGAGAATTATTCTCATTCTGGGAACTGCTCTTGTTCAGTTAAGTCACTTTACAATATAAAGTAGTTGATATACGGTAATCTTTAATTGAGGATGGCTAAACAGCAGATCAACTTTCGCATTGATCCAGCACTTTTACAAACCATTAAAAATCGGGCGCAGAAAGAAGGAATTCCTTACACCCAGTGGATTAGAAATGCTTGTGTATCCCAATTAGCAGTGGATCCTGTGATCACGATTGATGAAGAAATTGATCTTTACGCGCCTACTGCTATACATTATAGTGAAAGCAATATACAGTATAGTGATACGACTTTACAAAGTGATATACAGGATTGGGAACAAACAGAAAGTGAGCACACCCCCATTACCCTTGCCGACACGGTTCCGCAAGCCAAAGCAGAAAATACCCTCCAAGAGCAGATTAACCATCTCAAGACTCGTTTGCGATGGGAAAGCCGATATCGTCAGACCTTAGAAACTCAGGTTTATTACCTCAAATCAATGCTAATGAATACAGTATCAGATCTCAAACAGAAAATCGCCTCCGTTGAGAAGCGCTTACCGACGAACAATGATGATGAGATAAAGAGTAACGACTAAGCCAACTTAACCCGCTCTAGTTCCCTTCTTAACTCGTCTGCTTATGATTAATCATTTTCTTGATTAGTTGCGCGTCGATCAAAGATCGAGCCGTCAAGCATCGCTGCTGAGTTCTTTTTGTAACGTCGGTGGGGGTTGGCTGGGTTCAAAGAGATAACTGGTATGAGTGCCATTAGGATACAAAAAAGTACAAACCACTGACACCTCAGGATTATATTTCACAATCATCTGCTGAATCCCTGCTTCTTTCCAATCACTCAGCATCAAGGGAATGAGACTGATGGGTTTATACATTAATTGCCACTGTTCTAACTGAGTCCCTTCATTTTCTAGTTGTCGTAATAAGACCAAGGTTCCTTTTTCTTGGAACTCACAGTAATATTTGTAAGCAACTGCCCCTAAATAGTCAGCATTGGCTTCAATAATCGCAAGTTGCTGTTGTTTGGATTCTAATTGCTCTGCCATGGCTTCTCAAACCGTTAATTTACTTTTGGTGCGGGTGCATCACTACTAGCGGGGAGTTCAGAAAAACGAGAGGAAAAAACTTCAAGATTTAAGTCTGTATCTTCTCGATTAGACAGCGATCGCTGCACTTTTCCTAAGTATAAGGGCTTAGAAACCCCCTCTTCCGGGTGAATTACCGTTCGCGCCCGAATCGTCATCTGATTGTCGCTGCCGCCTAAACGTCCGTAAGAATAAAGATCGGCACTCGCTTTGCGCAAACTAGCTGCCACTTCCGACTCAGTAACCGTGGGAGGGAGTTTAATCACCACTTCGGAACCGCCGTTATCATAAACCACAGAAAATGACACTGCTCCCGGTACATCAGTATAGCTAAACAATCCTAACGATAAACCAAACAACCCGGCGGTAAGAACCCCCATAAAACCAGTAATTCCCACTAGCCGGAACCGGAATCCCCAGTTAAAAATAAAGGCGATGAGGGTGAAGACAAAAACAGCAGCCGTCAGAATTGCCGACCACTTAATATAAACAGTAAAATCAGTGTTCATTATCGAAAGAAAATTAGTTATTAATTGTCCATCCTCTATTATTAACGTGAGGGCTTCGGAAACTCAACCACATTCCGTTGATGATTTTCAATAGCAACTCTCACCAAGAGCCCAGCTAAAAATAAACTTGCTAGCATTGAGTTTCCACCATAACTGAATAAAGGTAAAGGCAAACCGGTTGTTGGTAAAGAACCCGTTGCAACGCCGATATTAATCAAAGATTGGCCCACCAAAAAGATGACCACTCCAATTGCAATTAAGCGGTGGACCGTTTTTTGGGCTTGCTGGGCAACGATTAAACCGACGGTCATGAAACTCGTAATTAAGGTCAATAAGACGATACAACCGACAAAGCCAAATTCTTCTGCAAACACCGCAAAAATAAAATCGGTGTATTGAAACGGCAAGTAGAATAACTTTTGTTGAGACAGACCTAAACTGGTCCCCCAAACGCCCCCAGACCCAATGGCAAGTAAACTCTGAACCAATTGATAGCCATCTCCTTGGGCTTGCAACCAAGGATTCATGAAGGAGGTCACTCGTTTCAGTTGGTACTCTTGAAAATAAATACTGATCGAAGCTAAACCGACGCCACTTGCAGCAACCATTGCTAAATACTGCCAGCGAATCATTGCCGCTAAAGCAATTAACCATAAACCCATGCCACATAAAGCAGTGTTACTCAAGTTAGGTTGAATTAAAATTCCCCCTAAAACAATCGCAAATGTCCCGAGCCAAAAGACTCGCCAACCATTGCTTAAACGAGACCAGCGACTGAAAAGAATGGCACTTTGCAAAACGAGAAAGGGTTTAATCAGTTCTGACGGTTGTAGTGATATGGGACCGAGATTGATCCAACGTCTCGCACCATTAATCGGCTCAAAGAATTGGGTAGCAAAGATTAAGACGAGGAAAATAAAAAGAGCATAAGGAGCAACTTTTAAAACCGAAGAGAGCGGGTTCCGGGTCACCCACTTGAACAGAAGAAGTCCCAAATAAGCCCAGATGACTTGTCGTTGAAAGTAGTAGAGTCCATTACCATGCTCAACATTAGCAATCGCATAAGAGGCGGAAAATAAGACAACTAAGCCAATGAGAAGCCAGAGAAACGTTAACCAACGGAGTAAACGAGCTGGAATTCCCCAACTCGCGATTTCGGGATTAAAAAATGGAATCCAGTACTTCAACACGAGAGATCACTCCTACCCAACAACTTGAGCCAATCTTAGCAAAAAAGGGAATTGGCACGATCAAGGATTCACCCCTTATCGTTGAAAAGGGCTTTTTCGGTTGAAATGAAAGAATATGATTTATTTACAGTTGACCATTATGGCGTTCATTTGGGGAGGAACCTTTATCGCCGGACGGATTGTTGGGGAAAGTGTCGGAGCGTTTACCGCTGCCTTAACCCGCTTTACCATTGCTAGTGTTTGTTTATGGTTTATTACCCAGAGGTGGGAAGGTAAACTCCCTCTTTTAAGGCGAGAACAGTGGCTGCCAGTCCTAATGCTGGGCTTATCAGGGGTCTTTTTCTATAATGTGTTTTTCTTTTTGGGATTACAAACGGTGAGTGCGAGCCGTGCGGCTTTGATTGTTGCCCTCAATCCGATCGCGATCGCGCTGGCTTCTACCATTGTTTTCAAGGATCAATTATCTCCCCTGAAAATCTTTGGCATTACCCTTTCTCTGATCGGTGCCACGATTGTGATCAGCGAAGGGAACCCCACTGTTCTTCTCTCTCAAGGTTTACAACTCGGCGACCTCTTTCTCATTGGATGTTTATTTAGTTGGGCACTTTACACCATCGTCGGCAAACAAGTGATGAGCAACTTATCACCTGTGGTGACTGCCACCTATGCTTGCCTAATTGGCGCAATTTTACTGCTACCCTTTGGTTTGTGGGAAGGGTATCAAAGTGATTGGTTGCTTCCCTCACCGAAAGCCTTATTTGCCCTCGCCTATTTAGGCATATTGGGGTCAGCTTTGGGCTTCTGTTGGTACTATATTGGGGTGCAACGCATCGGTGCCTCGCAAGCCGCAGTGTTTATTAATTTTGTCCCTATTGCCGCTACAATTTTAGGGGCATTAATTTTGTCCGAACCAGTTACTTCAACGTTAATTACGGGGGGTGGGTTAGTCATTACTGGTGTCATTTGCACTAACCGTGCGGGTTAGAAACTGGCAGAAACCCCTCTCTGAAACTCAATCAACCCATTGATTGATCGGCTTCCGCACCGCTAGAAGCGAGTGAAGAGGCAAAAGGGAAGCAAAGATTCTCCTTATTTGCTCTGTCCCACCTCAACCCATGATTTCAAAGTTGACAGAGGACTAGTCCTGGCTTGTTCTGACGTTGTCTGTAGGGTGAATCCCCGATTGGACCTGCCATAAAGCCGTGTAAATTCCGTTCAATTCTAATAAGTCTTCGTGCTTACCCTGTTCCACAATTTGACCCTGATCCATCACATAAATATGGTCACAATGGCGAATGGTGGAGAGGCGATGCGTGATCGCGATCGTGGTACGGTTGTGTGTGATGACGTCTAAGGAACGCGCAATAGCAGCTTCGGTTTCATTATCAACCGCTGAGGTGGCTTCATCTAAAATTAAAATCGGTGGGTCTTTGAGTAAAGTCCGCGCAATGGCAAGGCGTTGTCGCTGTCCACCCGAAAGTTTTTGTCCTCGTTCCCCGACAATGGTGTCATAACCTTGGGGTAACTTTTGAATAAAGTCATGGGCTTCGGCAAGTTTGGCCGCGTGAATAATTTCGTTTTCAGTTGCATCAATCTGACCATAGGCGATATTCTCAGCAACAGTTCCCTGAAAAAGAAACACATCTTGGCTTACCCAACCGATACAACGGCGCAAATCATAAATATTCAGGGTTTGGATATCTTGTCCATCAATGAAAATCTGCCCCTGTTGCGGTTCGTAAAAGCGCAGCAGTAGCTTCACTAGCGTACTTTTCCCCGAACCAGTCGCCCCCGCAATGCCAATACTTTGTTTGGCCCCAATGTGGAGAGAAAGGTCTTGAAAAACGGGGTGCTGACCAGGATAAGCAAACGTTACGCGATCCAGTTTAATTGCTCCTTCCACTGCTTCCACTGGAAAGGGTTGATCCCCAGTGGCAATCGCGATTGGTGTATCTAAGACATTCATGACTCGATAAATCGAAGCCATCGCCCGTTGATATTCATCCATGAGTTCACTCAACTGGGTAAAGGGCCATAAGAGTCGTTGGACAATAAAGACAATAAAGCCGTAAGTTCCGGCTGAGAGTTCCCCATTCGAGACGGCTAATCCGCCTAAAAATAAGGTTGCGGTGAACCCCATTAAAATCAAAATCCGAATCGAAGGGACAAACGCCGCACTTAAAGCAATCGCTTTGCGGTTACTCTGGCGGTAGGCTTCACTTTCTTTTTTAACGCGATCGCGTTCGTAAGTTTCTGCGGTAAAACTTTTAATGGTTGCAATCCCAGAAAGGTTATTACTGAGGCGACTATTGATTAATCCCGCTTTATCCCGCACCTCTGCATAACGAGGGGCGAGCATTTTTTGAAACGCGATCGAGCCCCACAACACAAAGGGAATCGGTAACATCGCTAGCCAAGATACCCCAGGGGCTAAGGCAATAAACGTTCCCCCCACAAATAAAATCGTGGTGAAAAAGCGGAGGAGTTGATGCGCCCCAAAGTTCAAAAATCGTTCCAGTTGATTAACATCATCATTGAGAACCGCAAGGAAAAAGCCTGTACTCCGTTCTTCAAAATAGCTCAACTCTAGCTCTTGCAAATGGCTATAGGTTTCGACGCGCAGTTCATGTTGCAAGGTTTGGGCAAGGTTACGCCACAAGCGGCTGTAAGCATATTCTGTGAGCGATTCTAAACTCCAAATCAAAAACGTGATTAAAGAGACCACAGCCAGTTGAGCGGGTATGCTGGTGAAGCCGAGGCGTGCAATTAAAGAATTTTCTTCTTGCACGACCACATCAATGGCAATCCCAATCAAATAAGGGGGGGCGAGGTCAAAAATGGTGTTGAGAATGGAGCACGCGATCGCGCCAGCCACTTGAGCATGATAATCGCGACTATAACGGAAAAGGCGGGATAAGGGATGAGTAGCAGGAAACATCAGTATTGTTGAGAAAAAAGTAGCCAAACCGATTTTAACCAACGGTCAGAGATTGTAATCCTCTTTTTAGACTAGGGAGAACGGGCTGCTACTGTCTAGACTAAAAACGGCTTTTTTTGCTCCCTAAACGGACTTTTACGAGCGCGATCGCGCTCCGTTTTGCTCAAGTCTCGATCTTCATGGTCAGAGGAAGGCGATGCCCGAAGGGCAGTAGCTTTGCTACATCGCGCTATAAACTTGTTAAAGGTTGGGGTCGGGAATCTCACGGAGTGACAAGCATCCTAAAGCTCCTGTTGTATGAGTTTCATAGCTCTCAACCCCCTTTGAGAAAAAGCCAATTTATTCGAATTTAATCTCATCAATTCCTCAACCCAATCTCGGACAAACCCCTGAAAAATCACCCAAACTTGTCCATATAAACCCAATATAAATTTACTATTTTTGCTGAGCACCTGCTTCACTTTTCTCAACAGCCAGACTAAAATGATCAAATGAGATAGGATGAGTATTCCAATTTGAGTTAGGATATTTTCTTACTCCAGTTTGACGAAATGGAATGTTATATTCAAATGCTATAGCTCATTATTGTTTTGCTCCTCTTCCAACAAATGAATCGATAAATCATCTAACACTTTGTTAGCAGCAATGGGACCGCGCCCAATCCAATATCCAGGAACCGGATAAACGTTTCCCGCTTGCACGGCACCCAATTGTGACCAGAGAGGGTCATTTTGTAAGCGTTTATAAGCACTTTCAGCGTCGTTGCCTAAACTCCAAACAAAGATGACATCCCCATCGGCGGCATCAAATCGTTCCCGAGAAATATTAATCCATAAATTATCTTTATCCTGACTCGGTGGACGAGATAAGCCGACATCTTCGAGAATACCGCCGACAAAGGTCTCCTTTTGATAAAGGCGCAACCCATCAGGAAACACACGCACCACAGAAACTTCAATTTCGGAAGGGTTTTCAAGGCGCGACCCGAGGTCTGCTGCACGTTGATTGTACTGATCGAGCAAGGCTTGTCCTTCCTTGGGTTTCCCTACTGCTTCGGCGGTGAGAAGGAGTTTCTGTTTCCAAGCACTGGTTCCACTTTTTCCTAATAAAATCGTGGGTGCAATCTGATTGAGTTGGTTATATACTGCTTCGACATTTTTCCCGCCGATAATTAAGTCGGGGTTGAGTTGGGTAATAGTTTCTAGATTTTGTTGGGTGGGAGAAAGTTTTTGCGTTCTCTCGGTCATTTGATCGCGCAGATGGACGGGAAATTGCCCTGTATTTTCATTAATTAATGCAGCGATCGGTTCTACATCCAAGGCGAGAACACTATCGAGAGCGATATTATCTAAAGCAATGACTCGCTCAGGATTGATAGGAACTGCCGTTTCTCCTTTCGTATGAGTGACCATCCGCGCCGGATCAGGGATGGGTCGATTGAGGGTTTGGTTATTTTGGCATCCTGTGAGACTCAAAAGTCCCAGCAGGAAAAGCGATACGGTCAAAGGTCGAAGCATGATCTACCAGCTCAGTTGATATTGCAAGCTAATGGTACGTCCTAAAGCAGCAGCATATTCTCGGTTTCGGTCTTGGGTTTGGGAGTCAACTGGGAAGTATTGGTTATCTAAAAGATTTTGTACGGCTAAGGTGAGGGTTCCGTTACCAAGTTGCAAACTGCTAATCCAGTCGAGGGTGGTGTAACTTTCGATGGGGAAGGGATCAATGGGATCACCGTCAATGTCTTCTTCAAAGGCGCGATCGCGCGAACCCACAATTAATAACTGCAACCGATTCGACCAAGTGGGTGTCGTTTGATTTTGCACATACAACCCGACTTTAATAGGTTGAATATTCTCTGTACTCAAAGGAACAAAGTCATCAACACCATCGGGGCTGCTGTCTCCTTCCACCCAAGTGAAATTCCCGCCTAACTGCCATTGGTCATTGACTTGATAATCGGCTGTCGCTTCAATGCCATAAGTGCGCGTCGGTTCACGATTCGAGGTTAAAAAAGAACCATCCTCGCTCGATCGTTCATTTTGTCCCAATTCGGAGTAAGTAAAGAAACCGGCTAAGGAAAACTGCACTTGTTCCCAATTGCCACGAACCCCAATCTCGTAATTATCAACAATGATTGGCTGAGTAACATCAATACTTTCATCCACAACTACGGGTCGTGTATTCACAGAAAACGGTAGGAAGCGCAGAAAACGGCGAAAATCTGGAGCAGAAAAGCCTTGAGCAAAATTCGCAAAGACACTGATTTCCTCAGTGACATCATAAATGGCTCCCACATTAAAGACCACATCATCAAAACTGACTTGACCCCCTGTTACTTCATCGGGAATCGCTTCGCCAGCAAAGTCGATATCGCCCAAGACATTAAAATCATCCACTGACATATTAAAGCGTTCAAACCGTAATCCCCCACTGAGGGCGAGTTTTTCTGTTGCTTGCCAATCGAGTTGACCAAACGCACCAAAGGTTTCTAAATCGTAAGGCGGGGAGAAAAATTCCTCATCCACTTGTATCAATTCATTGCCACCACTGCTATCAAAGGCGTTTGCATCAAAAATATCTAAGGGTTGTTCAATGGATTCATCCGCGTAATCGACCCCCCACAGTAAATCTAAGTTATTACTTAAAGGCGTTTCAATATCCAAACGAGCGCCTATTTTTTCGGATTCTGTAACCGTGCGAGAAACGGATTCAAAAATCGTATTTCGGTTATCAACTGGAATTGTAAGCGTTGTGGATTCTTTATAAAAGGCTTGTAAATCAAGCTGACTCCCCCAAAGATCATCATGGGAGTAATTGACGCTTAGGGTTAAATCTTCGCGACCGGGTAAATCTTCTAGTTCTAATTCTCCCGAGGCTTCTAAGGGCTGCGCTTTTGTGCGTTCATCCAGATTATCCACACTGGGATCGGAAATTGTGGGTGGATCTTGCTTGTCATCAAAGTAATTAACCGTTAACTGCAAGCGCTGGTTTGGGGTGAAATCAACGCCAGCTTTGGCAAGAATATTGAATGTTTCTAGGTTATCTAATCCTTGGGAGCGACCGACAGGGATAATATCGCCTTCGGCATCAAAGCTATTCCCGCTTTCTTCGTAGGATGCGGCGAGCAGATAATCAAATTGCCCGACTTGACCGGAGAAAAATTGCTCGACCCCTGCACCAAAACTCTGCTCAACATCAGACAGAGACAGGCGAGGACCAATAGACACGGTCGTCCGAGCCGTAAAAACTTCTTCCGGTTGACGAGTAATAATGTTAATAATGCCACCACTAGCTTCTGCCCCGTAAATAGAACTAGGACCGCGCACCACTTCTACGCGTTCCACTGCATCGGGGGCAATACTGCGTAAATCCTGAAAGACACTGAGGTTACTATCTACAGGAACGCCATCAATTAAGACAGAGGGTTCCCGACCGCGCAACTTTTGTGCTCGATTCGAGGCAGTTTGACTGGGGGGACCTAACCCTGGAACCGTATTCCCTAAAATATCAGGAAGGTTATTCGACAGTTGCGACTGTTGTTCAATTTCTTCTCGGCTAACAACTGTGGTGGAACGAGGAATGTCGCTGGCTTCTTCTTCTGTTCGTGTTGCGGTCACCACCAGTTCAATCACACCATCTTCAGTGGCACTTTCTTCCGGTGCCGGTGCAGCAAGCGTTGGTGCTGCTTCTGGCGTTGGTGAGGGAGATGTCGTTTGGGCTAAACTGCCTTGTTCGGGAAGATTCACCGCGAGTCCTTCGGGAGTTGATTCAATGTTTACTTCTGGAAGTGTGGTTGCCCCACGGATAATGACACGAATACTGTTGGGATATTTCTGAATCACCCTAATTTCAGCAATTTCAACAGAGGGATCGGAGATTTGAGCGCTGTCTCCTTCTGTTAACTGTAATTGCGTATCAATAATGTCGATGAAAAGGGTATCTTCTCCCACTGGCGTTTGGAAGGTTTGTAGGGGTTCTCCTGTTGGCGTAATGAGCAATAGCTGGAGGTTATTTTCACCTTGACTTTTGACTTGGATGTCAGTAACGGGAGAAGGCGCAGCATGAACAACACTGGTTACTAACATTGATGTAATCGGAATTACGGCATAACCAAGAAGGGATTTTTGAATCAGATTCACTGTTATCTTATTAAAAGCTAATGTCAATTATTGGTTGTCACAGTCTCTCACTATATCACTTGAGAAATCTTTTTAATAATAAAAATCAAATGGGTTGAATTTTACGAAGTAACGCTGAGTTGAGAGACTCTAAAAAATCCCTTCCGCCGCTTCTTGCCATTCGTCTAACTGGGTGAGTCTTTTTTTGCCTCGGCGTGGTTGCCCCAAATCCTCTAAAGCTGTTTGGGCTTTTTCTAACTGACTGCCCAGTACAAATCCTCAAGGTTGACAATCGTTTCTCGGCCCAAAGTTGGACATAACTCAATCGATGGTCAGCCATCGAGGTGATGCTTATCGGTTCAGACATAGAGAATACCTTAACCGAATGGATGCCCTTGGACAATCCCAAGTCCTTTTTGGGCCACTGTTCGCGAAAGCCAATAATGATCAGAAGGGGGTTGATGTCGAATGATTTCTCACGTATCCAAATTCTACTCACACCTCGCGTTAAAAAAAGACCTCTGCAGTTTTTCGTCTGGAAGTTGAATCCTTGGTGAGTTCCTCATTTTTTTTGTAGCAGTTAAAGTAGTTGCGCGATCGCGCTATCTTTTGAGTTACGCAGTAGGGTTTGCCTCGCCCACGAAATATCAAGGCTTATCGCATTTACTCATCAGAATTTGATAACGTATTTTGATAGTCATTCTAATTCAATTCCTGAGTGTAACTGTTTCAATCACTGTCCAATTTTGACCAATCAGATTAGGTAATTAAATATGACTGCTGCTAAGCCCACTTCTATAACGTTGGAAGAGTTTCTACAGTTACCAGAAACGAAACCGCCAAAGGAATATATTGGAGGAGAAATTATCTCAAACCCCATGCCAAAGAGTCGCCATTCTCGACTTCAGGGAAAGTTAATTTATGCGATTAATGAAGTCACAGAAGCAAGAGAAATTGCTTATGCCTTTCCAGAGTTACGCTGTACCTTTGGCGGGCGTTCAATTGTTCTTGATATTGCCGTATTTTGTTGGGAATCGATTCAGGTTGATGAGCAAGGAGAACCGTTAGATAATGTTATGGTTGCACCAGATTGGAGTATTGAAATTCTTTCTCCCGATCAAAGTGCTAATCGCGTTACTGGTAATTTATTGCACTGTTTAAAGCATGGTTCTCAGTTAGGTTGGTTAGTTGACCCAGATGATCGCTCAGTTCTTGTTTTTCAACCGCAAAAACAGCCAGAAATATTTTATCAGCGCGATCGCGCACCGGTTTTAGAGGAGATTGATTTAAATTTAACGGTTGAAGATATTTTTAATTGGTTAAAAATGAAAACAGATTGAGTGGATCGAGGCATAGGCAGCGCGATTACCTGGGTTGGCTGATTAATCCCAAACAAAAAACAGTAGAAAGCTATTGCCTGCAAACAGGAACAGAAATTCTCAATGCGCCTTCTTCTCTGTCTGGGGAAAATATTTTATTCGGTTTTACTCTAGATTTAAAGAAAATTTGGTCATAACTGTAATCGCGCTATCAATATGCTACTCTTTAGCTAAAAACTAGCTTAGAATCCAAGCAATAAGAAAAATGCTCTTATGTCAATCATCACGGAAAAATTAGATATCCTAGTCCAATTTATTGAAAGCCAAGGGTTTCCAATTCGGTCGCAATTGCAACCTGGATTAAGTCGGAGTGAAATTGAACAAAAAACTAAAGTGCTTTCATTTCAACTGCCTGAAGAATTGTATGAACTTTATCAATGGCATAACGGACAAGGAGAGGAACTTTATTATAACATCCCGCTTTTTCGAGATACTTTTTTTATTTCTCTAGAACAAGCGATAGAAGAGTATGAAGTAGTGCAAGAGTTCCGCGATGGCGAGGAAGATGATTTTTTGATGACCAGTTTTCCTTTTTCAAGTTTTGAAGGAGCCTGGTATATTTTACCTTCCGATTCACAACCATTGCACCCTCAGCTCGAACACCCAGTAATTTCAGTTTTTGAAGGAATTGACGTGATGTATTTGAGTTTTTCTATAATGCTAGAGACGCTGATTCGGTGTTTTTCTGAAGGGGCTTATCAGATTAATTTTGATCGCGAAAATATGCCGATTTTAAGGGTAGTCAATCATAGTCTTGAAATGACAATTATTAAAGCCCTTAATTCGGAAATTTATTAAAGATATTTTTTTATAATTACTATCTTATATATTAAAAATTCAATGGCGTTTGAGAACCCAATGCCTATGGAGATACGAGAGGATGAAGCGCGTAGATTGAAAATCGAGCCGTAAGCTGTTCAGCATTTAAACTTCTGGATCAATCCAGACCATGACTGGGTTTCAGCAACTGAAATCCGCGGTTTAAATGCGTGTTAGCTTAGAACCTTACGCTATTCTTTAAATTAGATTGTAGGGTTTGCCTTGCCTACCATATATCAAGTGTAATCGCGCTTTACCTTGAACCAGTGGAGGAGGATATTAACCTAGGCGAAGGAGCAATCATTCAGGAAATAATGGAGGTTAAGCGATGGTAACGCTACAAATTACAAAAGAGCAAGTTTTTAGTTTAATCGATCAACTATCACCTGAAGAACAAAAAGAAATCTTGCAATATCTCATTGAAAAAACAGACAACCAATTTGATCCTGATGATACCCCTGATGAAATTGCCATCAAACGCCTTAAAGAAGGATTAAAGGAAGCAATAAATGGGGAAACGATTCCTCGATCCCAAATGTGGGATTTAGCCGTTGAAAATCGAAACGGTCAACTAATTCTTATTGTAGAAGTCAAAATTAAAAACAATGTCTCTTCAGAATGGGCAAAAAGATATCGGCGCAATCTTATGGCTCGTTATACTTTTCTCAATGCTCCCTATTTTTTAATGGTCTTCCCAGAGAGAATTTATCTATGGACAAAGCATGATAAAAATTCCACTGATGACAGTGAACCTAACTACAGTATTGATGCAAAATCAATCTTCCAACCGTACTTTGATCGAGCAGGAATCAAAGCTGAAGAAATTAGTGGACACAGCTTTCAGCTAATTGTTAACTCTTGGCTTTGGGAACTTATTATTACTGCTGAAAATCGTCCAGAAAACCTTGATTCTTCTCAGCGTTGGTTAGTTGACTCTGGATTATATGCTGCTTTAGCGAGAGGAAGGTTAAAGCATGAGGTGGCTGCGTGAATATCTATGTTGAAACTAATTTTGTCTTAGAATTAACGTTTGAACAAGAGCAAGGTTCTAGTTGTAAACAAATTCTACAACTGTGTGAAATGAGAAAAGCAAAGCTCATTATTCCCGCCTACAGTCTTGCTGAGCCTCATGAAAAATTACATCGTCAAGCAAAGAACCGCGAAAAACTTCAGCGCTCCTTACAGACTGAATTAAATCAACTTTCACGAACAGCTTCTTATCAAACTCGTCTCAAGAATATTCAAGAAATTAACACTTTGCTGACTCAAAGTAATAAAGAAGAAAGAGACCGCTTCATCAAAAATCGAGAACAAATTCTTAACTGTGGAGAAATTATTTCTCTTACTGCTAACCTTTTAAAGGAAGCAGCTTCCTGTGAACAGAATTATGATTTAACCCCACAAGATGCACTGGTTTATGCTTCAGTCATCAACCATTTGCAAATTAATCAACCCCAACAAGCGTGTTTTTTGAATCGAAACTCAAAAGATTTTGATAATCCTGATATTGTTGATGAACTTGCTCAATTTAACTGTAGGATAATTCCAAAATTTGATGATGGATACAATTTTATTTCCTCGCAGGTGTCACCGTAGAAATAGATTCAGTGCTTTGTCTCACCCACCACAGATCAAGGCTAATCGCGCCTCCTCATCAAAATTTGATAAGATACTTTTAAGCATCAAAGCATTAAATTTATGAAGTTACAAGTTGGTACTTGAACGAGCGCGACGAAGGCGGATATACAGTGTTTGTTCCTTCTCTACCCGATTATATCAGTGAGGGTGAAGACGTTAATGAGGCTTTAGCGAATATTAAGAGCGCGATCGCGCACCGGTTTTAGAGGAAATTGATTTAAATTTAACGGTTGAAGACATTTTTAATTGGTTAAAAATGAAAGCAGGTTGAGTGGATGGAGGCGCATAAATCGCACTGTAAAACCTCCCACTATCCTTTAAATTAGATTGTAGGATAGACAACGCCCACAATATATCAAGGCTCATAGCGCTTTACCTTGAGCCAAAATAAGGGATAAAAGCGCGATCATCTTAGTTTCGAGTCTGCCATGATTTTGGATCGCGTCGAACATGGAAAATTGCAGTAACAACGACACGACTTGAGATGACTCGATAATACACAGCATAGGGAAAACGCTTCACAACTGCCCGTCGAACATCACGATAAGCCACTTGGTATGATTCAGGCATCGAGGAGACACGGTTCAGGGTTTGTTCTACAGAATCTAAAAATTCATCACCCAACCCTAATTTTTGCTTTTCATACCAGTTATAGGCTTCATTCACTTCTTCTTGAACTTCAGGACGAAAAACCAAGACATAATTCATCTATTGTTCTTGATCTTTAACTGATGCTTTAATTTGCTCCCATGTCAATACGTTTTCTGGATTTTCTTCATACTTGCTAATGCGATGATCGAGTTCTTGTTTTTGTGCTTCTGTTAAATTAGGATAACTCTGTTCAACGGCTATACTATCCCAAATCGCAAGGACAAGATCAATTCTTTCTTCAATGTTAAGAGAGTTGATTTCGTTTAAGGTTGCTTTGATATCCATCGGAAAGAGTGGTTGGGTTTCAGTTCATTCTACTAGAAATTGTAGTTTAACCAGTCTAAAAAAAGACTGAGCTATCGAGCCTCGCGCTATCCTTTAATTTAACTTGTAGGGTGGGCATCGCCCACCACAGATCAAGGCTAATCCCGCCTCCTCATCAGAGTTTGATAAGATATTTTTTAAGCATCAAAGCATTAAATTGATGAAGTTACAAGTTGTACTTGAACCCAGCAACGAAGGTGGATATACAGTTTTTGTTCCTTCTCTACCCGATTATATCAGTGAGGGTGAAGACGTTAATGAGGCTTTAGCGAATATTAAGAGCGCGATCGCGCACCGGTTTTAGAGGAGATTGATTTAAATTTAACGGTTGAAGATATTTTTAATTGGTTAAAAATGAAAGCAGGTTGAAGAGTCAAGTAACGAGTCATGCTAAGCGCTTATAAAGTTCAGCATTTTTATTTACAACATAATTAGCTACTTCAGAAAACTCTTGAGCGTTGTGTGTTAACCATTCATTGATTTTTGTTTCTATGATTTCTTCAGTTGTAATACCTTTTTCCTTGGCTAGCTGTTGCAATTGTTGTAGTTTTTCGTCTGGGATTTGAATTGTGAGTGAGTTTATTATCGTTTTAGGAGCCGTCAATTGATTACCATTCTATAATCACCTCTCCATTAATAAGTTCATTGTTCGGTGAATTTTATGTTGGCAATGCCCACCCTTAAAATGTGATATTTGTTGATGCAAAGCATTAGCGATCACTATACTCGTTCCCTTCACTACTGTCGTTATTGTCGAGTAGTATCGAAAATATAAGCCTTTCTCTCTTTGAGGAATTGAAGACATGATGGTAAAAATTAAATCTCTCGCTGTAGTATTATTTGGCTTGACAGTAGTGACGGGATTTTCTTCTCAAGCAGAAATGACCTATAAAGGTACAGTAGAGCGAGTGTGGGAAGATGGTTTTCGACTCAATACAGGCGATCACGTTTTAACCATTGATGCTTGGGATGTTTACGGAGACAATACTCCCCAATCCATCACGGTTGGCGATCAGGTTACCATAACAGGAGAGTTTGAGGGAAGACAATTCGACGCTTTCTCTATTGTCAAACAGAGGCAATCTCAGTCTTCGGATTCCCCATCTCAAGCAGAAATGACCTATAAAGGTACAGTAGAGCGAGTGTGGGAAGATGGTTTTCGACTCAATACAGGCGATCGCGTTTTAACCATTGATGCTTGGGATGTTTACGGAGACAATACTCCCCAATCCATCACGGTTGGCGATCAGGTCACCATAACAGGAGAATTTGATGGAAAACAATTTGACGCTTTCTCTATTGTCAAATAGGAGGAATTTCACTCTTGCCTCTCTTGTTGGCTCGGTGAAATGAAAATCATAATTTTTAGGTGGGCAAAACCCACCCTACCTTAATCTAATAAACAGCTTCCCATTCACTGACTGCATCAATGGGCTTGATGAAATACAAGCGCACCAAATCTGCAAAAATAGCTGTAATTAACGGGAGTTTCCGTAACCGTTTCAACCAACCGGGTGCATTGCTGTTGTCAATGTCGTTGATTTTCCGATTGCGTTCGGCGCAGGTTTCTAAACGTTTGAAAAATTCAGGATGATCCACGTTTAACATCACTGGGAAGGCACGTCCTGCGGTTTCGTTGGTTTTCCGGGTAATATGACGGTCAAATTCGGTTGCGTTTAAGCCTAAAGATTCATAAAAATCTTCCCGTTCATGGACGGTTAGGGTATGGGTTGCGAAAACCGTGAGTAAGAAGAAACGCGCCCAAAGTCTGCCATGCCAAGTTTGCCATAATTGGGGCTGCGATCGCAGCAAGGCCTTAAAGATATCACCATGACGGTTCTCATCCTGACACCAGCTTTCAAACATTTGGAACAGTGGATAAAACTCGTATTCGGGATGCTGTTCTAAATGGCGATAAATGGTGATATAGCGCCAGTAGCCGATTTTTTCTGATAAGTAAACGGCATAAAGCACCCATTCTGGCTTGAAGAAGGTATAAGTGCGATGTTTGGTTAAGTAGCCGAGATCAAGGGTGACATTAAAGTCTTTCATCGCTTTATTCAAAAACCCAGCGTGTCGGGCTTCATCTCGCGCCATGTAGTGGAAAATGTCAGCCAACAACGGATTCCGCCCTTTCAGTTTCCGAGACAGTTCCTTAAACAGCAAAAATCCCGAAAATTCTGAGGTGCAAGACCGTTCTAAGAATTCTAAAAACGCTTCTCTTTTCTTTCCGTCGATATGTTCCCAAGATTTCTCAAATGCTTCGGTACGGACAAAGTGATGGCAATTATAATCCGCCTTCATTTCCGCCACCATCGCCTCTAACTCTGCTTTCTGACTCGATAAGTCCATCTCCGCCATCGCATCAAAGTCGGTGGTGTAAAAGCGAGGCGTGAGTAACGTTTCTTTCATCGAGGTTTTGATTTCCGGTTGGGAGACGGCTGTTGACATAAGTAATTTTTCTCCTTAAAGTTATCCAATGGATATCATAGACATATCTAATGGGTTAAGCACTCTCATTCTCAAATTTTGTAAAGAATTTTACGAATTTAAGTGCAATTAGTAATATATCACTTCATAATCATTAAATGATATAAAAGATTTGAAGAGGGATTGAACCATGAGTCATCTCGCTGAACAACTCCGTGAAGGAACGAAAAAGTCTCATACCGCCTCGGAAAATACTGCGTTTATGAAATGCTTTCTTAAAGGCGTAATGGAGAGAAAGCCCTTTGCTGAACTCACCGCAGATTTGTATTTTGTCTATTCCACCTTAGAAGCCGAAATCTATCGTCATCGGGAACATCCCGTGGTCGGGAAAATTTATTTCCCAGAGTTGGAACGGAAACAAAAACTGGAAGAAGATTTGGCCTTTTATTTCGGAGAAGATTGGCCAAATAAAATTTCTGCGTCTCCGGCGGGACAAGTTTATGTCAATCGCATCAAAGAGATAAGTGAAACGCAACCGGAACGATTAATTGCCCATTCTTATGTGCGTTATATGGGTGATCTTTCCGGTGGACAAAGTTTAAGAAATATTGCCCGTTCTGCGATGGATTTACCCCCGGATAAAGGAACCGGTTTACATGAATTTGATGCACTACCAACAGTGGAAGCAAAACGAGAATTTAAACAAAAATATCGCCAAGCCCTTGATGAAATTAACGTTGATGAAGCAACGGTTCAAGCCATTGTTGATGAAGCCAATGATGTCTTTCGGATGAATCGGGATGTCTTCCATGAATTAGAAGGAGAAATTAAAGAAAGTATTGGTGATCACACCTTTGATCTCCTGACTCGTCAAGATAAACCCGGTAGTACCGAAAAAGCTGTTGCTGTCTAGAAATTAGTAACTAGCTAGCCGTTTGTTTTCCCTTGTTTCTCGTCTGTCCTTGGTAATTACAAGCCAGTTAATCACCAAGGACTAATCACTAATGACCAATGACTCATAACAAAAGAAATGACCATCAAAACCGTTGAATTTAACACCGAACTTTTAAAGAAATACGCTCGTCCTTTACCCCGTTATACCAGTTATCCCCCAGCAACTGAATTAACAGAAACCTTTGATCCGCAAGCCTTTACGAATGCAATAAAAGTGGGAAATAAAAGCCAAACCCCTTTGTCGCTATATTGTCATATTCCTTTTTGTGAAACTCCCTGTTATTTCTGTGGTTGTAATACCTTAATTACCCAAAAAAAAGAAGTAGCCCAACCATATTTAGATTATGTGTTCCGTAATATCGATCAAGTGGCTGGTTTAGTGGATTCCAAACGGAAAGTAAACCAATTACATTGGGGAGGCGGAACCCCAAATTATCTCAATTTAGAACAAGTGGAAAAGTTATGGACAAAGATGAGTGAGACTTTTCCCTTTGAAGAGAATGCAGAAGTTTCCATTGAAATTAATCCCAAATATGTGGATAAGAATTATCTGTTGTTCTTGCGCAGTTTAGGGTTTAATCGCGTTAGCTTTGGCATTCAAGATTTCAACCCGGAAGTCCAAACGGCAATTAATCGGGTGCAAACGGAAACCATGCTATTTAATGTCATGGATTGGATTCGAGAAGCGGGATTTGAAAGTGTGAATGTGGATTTGGTTTATGGCTTACCTTATCAAACCTTAGAAACTTTCCGTAAAACCATTAATAAAACAGTAAAATTAAATCCAGATCGGATTGCAGTCTTCAGTTTTGCTTATGTTCCTTGGTTGAAACCGGTGCAAAAACGACTTCCAGAAACCGCTTTACCCAATAGCGAAGAAAAATTAAGCATTTTGCGGATGTCAATTGAAGAACTAACTTCGCAAGGGTATGTTTTCATTGGCATGGATCATTTTGCCAAACCGGATGATGAACTCGCGATCGCGCAACGAAAAGGGGAATTACATCGCAATTTCCAAGGCTATACCACCAAGCCGGAATCCGATTTACTCTCCTTTGGAATGACGGGAATTAGTATGTTGCATGACGTCTTTACCCAAAACCAAAAACGTCTCAAAGACTACTATCGTGACATTGATGCCAACAAATTTCCCATTGCAAAAGGAGTGCAACTGCACGAAGAAGACCATTTACGACAAGCCATTATTGTTGAATTAATGTGTCAATTTCATATCTCGCCCAAACGATTAGAAGAGAAATATAACATCAAATTGAATGGGAAATTCTCAGACTATTTTGCTGCTGAATTTGCCGATTTACAAGAATTAGCAAAAGATGGTTTAGTCGAAGTTCAAGAAGAAGAAATTGAGGTAACCCCAATCGGACGACTCCTGATTCGGAATATTGCCAGCGTCTTTGATAGCTATTTAAAACAACGGCAAAGTAAAGCCTTTTCCCAATCCATTTAATCCCATCCAGTGGCAATCAAATATTGAAAGACCTTTTTCCTTAGCTTTTTCAAATAGATATTGCTCTAATTCTGGTGGGAGGTTTAAATTTATGGTCATACGTTTCTTTCAAGATCCACTTAAGAGTTTAACCGATTAAAGTTTAAGATATAAGATTCAAATGAACCAATTGTGAAGCGATCGCGCAACGAAAAAGGAAACTGCAGCATCAGTTTCAAGGCTACCCGACAAACCCCGCATCTCATTCATCCCAACTGCACAAATAATATACTTTTACAGAGGCCCAATATTGGTTTGACAAGGTAAAGATTGAATGAATACAGCAGCAACAGTCGCTTTAGGCAAAAATGGTCCGCAAGTGACGCCCCTTGGTGTCGGAACTTGGTCTTGGGGAGATCGTTTATTTTGGGATTATGGCAAAACCTACGACCAAACCCAAGTGCAAGACGCTTTTCAAGCCTCTCTTGAGGCAGGAGTGACCCTATTTGATACAGCAGAAGTGTATGGTTTGGGGGAATCAGAACGGTTATTAGGCACGTTTACGCGAGAACCCAATTGCGCCGCCGCGATCGCGACCAAATATTTTCCCTTACCTTGGCGAGTATTTCCTCAATCAGTCACCGACGCTTTGAGTGAAAGCCTGCAACGCCTGCAAGTTGAAAGCATTCCTTTATATCAAGTGCATACTCCTTTTACGTTCTTCATGACGCAGGAAACGCTCATGGAAGCTTTAGCAGAAGAAGTGAAACAAGGGCGCATTGAAGCTGTTGGGGTAAGTAACTATTCCGCCAGTCAAATGCGGGAAGCCCATGAACACCTGCAAAAACGGGGGGTTCCCCTAGCGAGTAACCAAGTGCCTTATTCTCTGCTCAATCGTAAAATTGAAAGCAATGGGATTTGGCAGACCGCCCAAGAATTAGGGGTTACCGTTATTGCCTACAGTCCCCTTGCCCAAGGTTTACTCACCGGCAAATATACGGGTGAAGAACAACCCACTGGCGCTCGTCGCCTCGATCCCAAGTTTAAGTCCTCTGGTATCAATAAAGTTTCTCCAGTGATTGATTGCTTGCGACAATTAGCAGAAAAATATGAAAAAACCCCTGCCCAGGTCGCTTTAAATTGGCTCATCACTCAAGGAACCATTCCGATTCCCGGGGCAAAGAATGCTAAGCAAGCCCAACAGAATGCCGGTGCTTTGGGGTGGGAACTAAGTCCAGAAGATGCGCAAGAGTTAGATCGGGTAAGCCAGCCTTGGAAAAGTTAACTTGGAAACAAGGCAATAACTAAAGGGCAGTCCCCCTTCGCTACATCCTGCCCTAATGCTTTTGTAGAATTTGTAAGGGGATTTCTTGATTGTCTTGGGGGCTTCCCCAAAACTGTTCCAATGTGGGACCATTTTTGATGCGGCGATCGCGCTTCCCGATCCGCGAATTATTCAACAACCGGGCTGGAAAACTGTCATTCAGGAAAAGTTATTGCAACTCAGTCTGACTTGACCTTGTACCATAGAAAGTAACGGAGTCCTTGCCAATCAGTTTCCAAGTCAGTGCCAATCTATGCAAATCTATCTTGATCACAGTGCAACCACGCCGCCTCATCCGGATGTTATTGCCAAAATGCAAGCGGTTTTAAGCGAGCATTGGGGTAACCCCTCTAGTCTTCATGCCTGGGGAGAACAATCCGCAATGGAAATTGAAATGGCGCGGGTCGAAACAGCGCAGTTAATCAATGCCACGACACCAGAATCCATTATTTTTACCTCGGGTGGAACAGAAGCGGATAATTTTGCCTTACTTGGGGTTGCCGATCAATATGGGTCACCCCAACATTTAATTATCTCTAGTGTGGAACATTCGGCAATTGAAAAGACAGCCCAGCGTTTAGAAGCTAGGGGATGGGAAGTGACTCGTTTGCCTGTGAATCAACAAGGGCGGATTCATCCTTGGGATTTAGAACAAGCGATTCAAAGTAATACAGTCTTGGTTTCCATTATCTACGGACAAAGCGAGGTGGGAACCTTACAGCCGATCGCGCAATTGGGAAAAATCGCCCGCGCCAGAGGAATTTTATTCCATACCGATGCCGTGCAAGTGGCTGGACGATTACCCATCGATGTCCAACAACTCCCCGTCGATTTACTTTCTCTTTCCGGTCATAAAATGTATGGGGTGCAAGGGGCAGGTGCCTTATATGTGCGCGAAGGTGTAGCAATACAACCCTTGCTGACAGGGGGCGGACAAGAAAGACAATTGCGATCCGGCACCCAAGCCGTGGGCGCGATCGCGGCGTTAGGGGTTGCGGCGAAACTTGCCCGGTTAGCCCTGCCCACAGAAACCCCACGTTTGGAAGGGTTACGGAACCAATTATTTGCGTTACTTGCCGATTGTCCCTATTTAATTCCCACTGGTGATTGCAGCGATCGGTTGCCTCATCATGTTAGTTTTGCCGTTCATAGCCCCACCGAACCGATTACCGGGAAAACCCTAGTGCGCCAATTAAACTTAGCCGGAATCGGGATTAGTGCGGGCTCAGCGTGTGATAGTGGTAAACTGAAACCGAGTCCTATTTTGCTGGCAATGGGCTATTCTCAAGCAATGTCTTTAGCCGGCATCCGGTTAACGTTAGGCCGCAGTACCACCGCAGCAGATATCGAGTGGACAGCACTGGTGTTAAAACAAGTTTTACAACGCTTAATTGAAGAATCAAGTTTGGTATTAGCAAGATAAAGTGATGATGGAGTTTCCAACAACCTTAGAAAGCGCGATCGCGCAAGCGAAACAGTCAACGCTCACTGCCTTAGAATCGGGCTTAACTCGTTTACAAGTCGAACTTAAAATTCCAGAAATCGCCCTGAAAGGAGAAGTCATTGCCAAAGAATTTGCCGATCTCTTTGAAGATGATTATGGATCAGGGTTAAAAGTTCTGTTTCCCGATACTGGTGCGGCGGCTTTAGCGCGACGGAATTGGTCAGAGGTTTCATTTCGAGTCAATGATTTAGGCAGTCGGAATGTTCCCATCGAAAATAAAGTATCAGAAGAAGACCAGCTTTTCTTACTGGTTTCTCCCTCAGCAGTAGAAGTGCAAAAAGTCGAGAAGCTTTGTAATCTCGCTGGTGATCGTCCGGTTATTCTCTTGATTCCCCAGCTAGAAGATGTTGCTACGGTTGGTATTGGTTACGCCGCCCGTCAACTACGAGAACGATTTTTAAGTACCCTGGAAAGCTGCTATTATTTGCAACCCCTAGATGAGGCTGCCATCCTAAAATCTTATCCTTCCGGTTGGCAAATCTGGATTGAAAAAGAAGAGAATAATTATGAATTCTTTTGCGAAGAACCAGAAAAACCAGTTGGTGATACGTTAGATCGCTTACTGCGAAAAGCAGCCGGAGAAGATGTTTCTGCAGAAGAAACTCCCGCATTTACGAGTAAATCGGCGAGAAAACAAGGAATTTTTGATAGTTTGCAACGCTTTTTAAAAGCCCTCAGCCAGTAATTAATAATTACTAATGAGGAGACAAAGTGAGGGGGAGTTGGAGTAAGGGGGAGACATGGGAGACATGGGAGACATGGGAGACATGGGAGACACGGAGAGACAGTGAACCAATGACCAATGACTAATGACTAATGACCAATGACCAATGACCAATGACTAATAACCAATGACTATGAATCTTGCATTTGATATTGCCAACCTGTTTGTTTTACCCTTTTGGGCATTAATGATCTTCCTTCCGAATTGGGGCGTTACGAAAAAAGTAATGTCTTCTTTTCTACCCTTTATTATTTTAGTCGGCTTTTATATTTTCTTTTTTGCTAATACCCTCAATACAGAATCAGCAGCAGCGTTATCCAATCCTGATTTACCGACCATTACCCAATTCTTTGGTGAAGAAAGTGCCGCTGCAACCGGATGGGCACACTTTTTAGTGATGGATTTATTTGTGGGGCGTTGGGTGTATTGGCAAGGACAAGAAAAAGGAATTTTTACCGTTCATTCCATTATTTTATGTCTATTTGCCGGTCCGATTGGACTCCTGTCCCATATAATTACGGCTTGGATTACCGAACAATTCTTTAAAAAATCAGAAACCACAGAAGCAACTTCTAGTTAAGAGATAGACCCATGAATGATACTCTCCGGCGCTTTAAGTCGCAGCCTTGGAAACCCCTGTTTCTTGTTTCGTTAATTACAGTTGCTATTGCCAGCGCGATCGACTATTTACTGATTTTCCTGATTTCTAATGTTCCGGGAATACAACAAAGTGTCTCCCTCCTTCTATCGCCCCCTCTCGGTATTTTACTGCCTTTAGCTGCCGCTGCTGGTGTCGGGGTATTGGGGGTTGCGGTTTGTGATCGCTTCCAATCTCAGATCTTCCTCAATGCAGGAAGTTTATGGGCATTAGTCCTATGTTTGGCGATTATTTTAGGGTTAAGCGGATTGTTGCCATTACCCAGCTTTTTAGTTCGTTTGTCTTATCCTGGGTTGCTGGGGATGATGGTAGGGGTTTTTTGGAAAGGACGCAATTATTGGCGTTAATGAATCGTGTTTTTCAAACAAGAAAAAAAGGAGATGGGGTAAACTCCCATCTCCTTTTTGTTTAGACCAGTAATTGGCTACTGATTCTGTTGCATTTGCGGAACATATTGTTCTTTTTCCGGGATATCTGTATATTCAGAAAGAATTTGACGGAACTCATCCCCATCAATGGTTTCTTTCTCAATGAGCAAGTCCACTAAACGGTCAATGGCAACGCGGTTGTCGCGAATAATTTGACGAGCGTTGTGATGACACTGTTCGATAATTTCCCGCACTTGGGAATCAATCCGAGAAGCAATTTCTTCAGAATACTCAGAGCGATTCATTAAACCGCCACCGAGGAAGACTTCGCTGTTTTGACTTTCTAAGGATAAAGGACCAAGATCCGACATACCAAAGCGAGTGACCATTTGACGGGCCATTGCTGTTAGCTGTTGTAAGTCGCCGCCAGCACCCGAGGTAACTTCCGCATCGCCAAAGACTTCCTCTTCAGCTGCACGACCGCCTAAAGCACCAGTAATGCGAGCTTTCAGCTGCGATCGCGAGACCAGGCTTTGTTCTTCACTGGGAGTAAACCAGGTTAGCCCTTGCGCTTGTCCCCGAGGAATCAAGGTTACTTTTTGTACCGGATCGTGAGCGGGGATTAAGGTCCCGATAATGGCATGACCCACTTCGTGGTAAGCAATCAAGCGTTTGCTCTTACTATCTACTAACGGGGTGCCTTCCATACCAGCAACCACCCGATCCACGGCATCGTCAATTTCAGCAAGGGTAATGGCTGATTTGCGACGACGAGCGGTTAAAATCGCTGCCTCGTTGAGGAGGTTTGCTAAATCCGCGCCGGTAAAGCCAGGAGTGCGTCGGGCAATGGATTCTAATGAAACATCAGGGTCTAACTTCTTATTCCGAGCGTGAACATTGAGGATAGAAATCCGTCCTTTCACATCCGGTGCATCAACAGTAATCTGCCGGTCGAAGCGTCCGGGACGTAAGAGGGCTGTATCGAGAACATCCGGGCGGTTTGTCGCAGCAATAATGATGATACCAGTATTGCCTTCAAACCCATCCATTTCTGTCAGTAACTGGTTCAGGGTTTGTTCCCGTTCATCATTACCACCGCCGATACCTGCACCACGCTGACGACCAACGGCGTCAATTTCATCAATAAAGATGAGGCAAGGAGCATTTTCTTTTGCTTTCTTGAAGAGGTCACGAACCCGTGAGGCACCGACCCCAACAAACATTTCCACAAATTCAGAACCCGAGATACTGAAGAAGGGAACGCCCGCTTCACCAGCAATTGCTTTGGCTAATAAAGTTTTTCCGGTTCCCGGTGGTCCGATGAGTAATGCTCCTTTCGGAATTTTTGCCCCCACTGCGGTAAAGCGTTCCGGCTGCTTGAGGAAGGTGACCACTTCTTGCAGCTCTTCTTTCGCTTCTTCCACACCGGCAACATCATCAAAAAGAACGCCAGTTTTTGCTTCCATTTGGAAACGAGCGCGAGATTTCCCGAAGTTCATCGCTTGTCCGGGACCGCCACCAGCGTTGTTGGAGCGACGGAAGAGGAAAAATAGAGCCCCAATCAATAAAATGGGGAAGATTAAATTGCCTAAGAAGCCCCACAGTGCGCCATTATCTCCGCTCTCATGGGAGTCAATCGCCACGTCAGCTTCTCGCATTTTTGTAATCAGTTCTGGGGCATTTTCTGGGAGGTCAACGCGATAACGTTGGGTACTGCCACTAATTTGCGGATCGCTCGCTTCGACAATCGCAGTTCTGCCATTATCGTACAGATCAACGGCTTGTACGCGCTCCGATTCTAAATATTCTAAAAAGCGACCGTAGCTCAGTCGTGTATTTGCAGTGTTACCACCACTGAGGTCTCCACCATTCGGAGAGAACGTTCCTTGCCAGAGGAAAAAACCAACGACAAGAATTGGTAATGTCCAGAGTAGAATTACCCGCCAAGGTAGTTTCATTTTTTAAGTCCTTTTGTGTGTCTAACAATAATGCTTAAATTAAGCTTTTCTCTTGAACTTCTTCCTTCGGGAAGATTTTTTTAAGGGTCTTGTAACCTTCTATTTTATTCTTTGACTATCTTAATTTAACTTAACATATTTCTCAGGCAGTTATCAAAATGAGGCATCAATTATGTCTTAGGCGATAGACGGGCTAAATCATCAGGCGTATCAATATCAATTAATCCCTCAGGAAAAGGAATTCTTAATACTTTTGATTGATTAGAATTAATAATTTGTCTAGCACCCCGATCACCCTCAATTATGGTTAGTTCTGGAAATAAGGTTTGATCGAATAGAGCTGGCACGCCGATTACTTCACCGTATTGAGACGCAACAATCGGATAATTTCCGGTTGCATAGCCATTGATCAATGCTTGAAGGAGAGGAGTTGAAACAAAAGGTTGGTCGCAAAGCATTAAGATAATGGCATTCAAGTCAGGCGCGATCGCGCGCATTTTTTTGAGTCCACAGCGCAGAGAACTCGCCATCCCCGTTGACCACTGTTCATTCCAGGCAATCTCGATGTTGTAAGCCCTCAATTTGGGCTTAATTTGAGAGGCATTTGCTCCCAAAACCACTACAATGGGCTGACAATGAGAGGCGATGGCAACGCCTGTTATCTGTTCGATGAGGGATTTGCCCTGATAAGAGATCAGTTGTTTCGGTTGTCCGAAGCGGGTAGATGCCCCCGCTGCTAGGATAACGATGCCGATCTTGCCCATGACGATTGAGTGGAGGTGTGAATTGAACCAGCGCGATTGCGTAAAAATCCCCCAGTTCGTCCGCCGAGTACCGCTTGAATTTCTGCGATAATCGAAAGCGCAATGGCTTCTGGGGTTTCTGCACCTAAATCTAAGCCCACCGGATTATACACGCGCTGCTGTTGTTGTGGGGTTGGGATGATATTGTCGGCTGCTAAATCCTGCCACAATTGGTTCATACGGTGCTTGGGTCCTAAAACTCCCAGATAACCGATAGAAGAAGGAATCAGATGTTTGAGGAAAGCGCGATCGCTGAGATAGCGATGGGTCATGACCACAGCAACCGCTTGCGGAGTGAGAAGATGCTGATAAGAGTCCGCCGGATCTGGTTTACACTCCAACAGCTGATCGGCTTCCGGAAATCGATCGCGCGTTAGGTACTCCTCCCGATGATCAATTACCGTTACCTGCCAACCCAGTTGTTTGGCGAACTGCACCACAGGAATCGCATCATATCCGGCACCAAATACCAATAAGGGAACCGAGGGAGGAATGACTTCCAACAGGACACTAATTTGACCTTCCGGGAAGGTATAGGATTGAATGCGAGTATGTTGCTCGTTGAGTGTTTTCTCCGTTTCTTTCCTCAGAATTTGAGCAATTTCAGGATTTTCAATCTGGTTAATCACCATTCCATCTGCTTTCATCATCACTCGGGTGCCAACTTGGAGGTTAGAGACTCCTTCCACCGCAAAAACAGTTGCTATTACACCCACCTGCTGGGATTGTAAACAGTCTTGGATGAAAGAGAGTTGTTCCCTTGCCGACGTTTCACTCAAAGATTCAATGAGAACATCCACCATGCCATTGCATCCCATCCCAAAGCCGAATAACAGATCTTCCTCATGATTCATCGTGTCATATTGCACGACAACAGGAGAACCTCCTTCTTTGAAAAGGGATTGCGCCCGTGCTAGCACATCTGCTTCTAAACAGCCCCCACTAATCCCGCTAATCATCTCTCCCGCTTCGGTGAGTAGCATCCGCGCCCCGGCACGACGATACACCGAACCGCTGGTTTGCACAACCGTGGCTAAAGCAGTGCGTTGCCCTCTCTTTTGACTCTGTTCAAAGCCTTGCAGAATACGCTGTAACTCATTCATGGGCAACTCTTTATTCCCTTGTTCTTCAAGACACTCTAGTGGGCAAACAATTTTGTATTGAGGGAGGAGTTTGCTGATTTTTCCTCCCTTGTCTCCTTGTCCTCACCCGACTTATGATTTCAAAACTGACGAACTACTAGGAAAGCAGCTGATCGGGGGTCAGAGGTAAACTGCGTAATCGCTTGCCTGTGGCATGATAAATGGCATTGGCGACTGCGGCAGCAACCCCGGTAATCCCAATTTCCCCCACACCTCGCACGCCTAAGGGATTGAAATTATAATCCGGTTCTCCCACAAACGTCACATCAATGCGGGGAATATCAGCGTGGGTGGGATAGTGATAGGTTGCCAAATCATAAACCACGGGATAACCGGTTGGGGGGTCAAAATGACACGCCTCCATCAAGGCTTCTCCAATCCCCATAATGACACCCCCTCGAATTTGACTTGCCGCAGCTTTCGCATTCAGCACTTGCCCAATATTCATCACCGAAACCCAGCGTGTAATCTGGACTCGTCCGATTTCTTCATCCACCGTGACCTCACAAAAATGAGCGCCCCAGGAGTGAAACGCCCATTGCTGGCCTTCTTTACCAGGGGCAGTAGAAGCAGTGGCTTCAAAATGAGTTTGTCCAGACTGTTGCAGGGCGGTACAGGCTTCAGCAACGCTCTGACAGTTTGCCACTTGTAGTACATCTTGACTTGCCTTAAACACCGTAGGCGCAAGAGAAGCCGTCATCATTGACCCTCCTGCCATCCCGCCATCGGGGAAATTGGAATCGCCCAGTTCCACCGTTACTTGCTCAACTGAAATGCCTAAGGCTTCCGCAGCAGTCATCGCAACCATCGTGTAAGCCCCCGTGCCAATATCATTGGCAGCGGTGAGGACATGAACCTTGCCATCTGGGAATAATTGCACCGTCACTGATGTCCCCATCCCTCGCAAAGCAGGAAAAGCCGACGCCGCCATGCCCCATCCCACCAATTTGCCATCGCGAGTTTGACCAACGGTCTCAGCAGGCGCCTCCCGTTTAGGGAGGCGTAATCTGTGACTCCGAGGCTGAGGGGAACGGTCTTTCCAGCCGAAGCGTTCAGCACCGACTTGCAGACACTCTCTAAAGTGTTTTGCCGAGAAGGGTAAGCCGGTGCGCTGGTGTTCAGCGGTTTCATTTTGCAGTCGCAGTTCTACTGGATCGATCTCTAACGCATAAGCGAGTTCATCCATCGCGGATTCGATTGCCCACATCCCTGGTGCTTCGCCGGGTGCGCGCATAAATGTAGGAACCCCAACGTTTAAGATCCCCACTTCTTGATTAAGCTGAAGGTTGGGGGCTTGATACATCACTGGGGTAACACTGGTACACGGTTCGGGAAACATTTCCACCGGAGAAGTACACGATCGCGCATTGTGAGAAATGCCCAGTAGTTTCCCTGCTGTTGTTGCTGCCAGGTGAAGCGTTTGTTCGGTTTCTGAACGATGTCCGGTATTAGCGGTCATTTGCCGACGAGTCACCACCAACTTTAGAGGACGCTGGAGAATACGGGCAGCAGCAGCACAGAGAATGCCATGAGACCAAGGAAATGCCTTTGAGCCAAACGCGCCACCAATGTAAGGAGTAACAATTCTGACATTTTCTGAGGGAAGGTTAAACAATTGGGCATAGGTGCGTTGCGTTCCCATGACAAATTGAGAGGGTTCGTAAACTGTGAGGGAGTCTGCGTCTTGCCAATGAGCGATAATGGCATGAGGCTCCATCGGCGCGTGAAGTTCCGTGGAAGTGGTATAGGTGGCTTCAATCCTGGCGGTAGCATCAGCAATTCCCGCTTCAAAATTGCCAGTCGCAAATTCCCCCTTAGTAAAGGTCATTGCTTCCCCAAACATGGACATAGCTGTTTCATAAGTGGCGTCTTGCCCATCGATGACAGGGGATTCAACGTCATAGTCCACTTCGATTAACTGCGCTGCTTCTCGCGCTTGTTCCAAGGTATCAGCAACCACTAAGCCAATAATTTGTCCTGCATAGTGAATTTGGTTATCGGCGAGGGGGAGACGGCTTTCATAGATTTTGGAGTTGAGGAAGTTATTATCCGGCGGATGAATTGCTGGTGCGTTTTCGTGGGTAAAGACGGCAATGACACCAGGGCTTTGTTCCGCTCTTGAGGTATTGATCGCTCGGATCTGACCTTTAGCAATGGTTGAGGTAACTAAATAACCATGAATGATTCCGGGAATAGAATGTTCAGCACTATAGGTCGCCGTTCCCAAAACTTTTGCTAAACCGTCTTTGCGACTAACAGATGTGCCAACCACTTTCTTCATACAATGCCTCCTCCCTGTGCCGAAATCGTGAGTGCGCGTTTGATCGCTCTTTTGCTCATTTTGACTTTAAATTGATTGTGAGCGAGAGGTTGAGCATCCTCTAGGGCAACTTCTGCTGCTTGCTCAAAGGTGGTTGCTGTGGCGGGTTTTCCTTGTAAAAAGGCTTCGGTCTCTAATAAACGCCACGGTTTATGGGCTACACCGCCTAACGCCAAATGAACTTGCTGAATCATGTCGTTTTGTACGCTTACCATTGCTGCAACGGAAACAAGCGCAAAGGAATAAGACGCGCGATCGCGCAATTTTAAATAAACCCCCGTTTTTGCCGCTGGATTTGGCGGTAACCTCACCGCAGTAATTAAATCCCCAGTTTCCAAGTTGGTATCTTGCTGCGGGGTATCCCCCGGTAAACGATGAAACTCACTAAATGGAATTTCTCGCTTGCCATTTGTCCCTTCCACTTCAACCACTGCATCAAGGGCAGCCAGCGCCACACACATATCAGAGGGATGAACCGCAACACAATGCTCACTCGCTCCCAAAATGGCGTGCATTCGATTAATTCCTTCCCGTGCGGAACACCCGCTCTCAGGTTGCCGTTTATTACAAGCAAAAGCCGTGTCATAGTAATAAGGACAGCGCGTCCGTTGCAGTAAGTTTCCTCCCACTGTTGCCATATTCCGAATTTGTTGGGAAGCACCGGCTAAAATGGCACGGGAGAGCAACGGATAATCTTGTCGGATTTGAGGATGATTGGCAAGGGCGGTATTCGTAACCATTGCACCGATTTTAACGCCCCCATCCGATAGAACATTAATTTCTTTGAGAGCAAGCCGAGAGACATCAATTAGTGTGGAAGTATCATCAAGGAAGGCTTTTAAGCGATCCACTAAGTTCGTTCCGCCTGCAATAAAGCAGGTATCTTGATTAGCGTGTTCCACTGCTTCTTGTGTGGAAGTTGCCCGGAGATAAGAAAAATTCTTCATTCTGGAGTTTGCTCCACAAAAATAGCGGCAGCGGGAGAGGGCGGAGTCTGCCCGGCAGCTTGTTGCACCGCAGCAACAATGCCATTGTAGGCACTACAGCGACACAGGTTGCCACTGAGTCGTTCTTTAATTTCTGCTTCTGATAAAGCTTCCAATGGCGGGGAAGAAGTTAAGTCAGGGGTGATGGCACTAACATTACCGTGTTTAATTTCATCAAGCAAAGCAACAGCGGCACAAATTTGACCCGGTGTACAATAGCCACACTGAAAGCCATCATTTTCAATAAAAGCAGCTTGCACCGGATGAAGTTGTTCAGGAGTTCCTAATCCTTCAATGGTGGTAATAGTTTTCCCTTCCTGCATGATGGCTAAGGAAAGACAAGAATAAATTCGTTCTCCATCAATGAGGACAGTGCAAGCCCCACACTGCCCGTGGTCACATCCTTTTTTACTGCCAGTGAGTCCTAACTGCTCTCGCAGCACATCGAGTAATGTCACTCGCGGTTCAATCTTTACCGCGTAAGAGTTTCCATTAATGTTAAGTGTGACTCGGGTTTCTGCTTGAATCAGAGAATGACGTGCTGATGTCGCTGATTGAGTCTCAAGTTCTTCCGGGTTTGGATTGACCATTTCCAATATTAATTGAGTGGTGATTGTATTTACTTGTAACCGCCAAGCAACAGGAGCATTTGTTAACTATTTCAAAAATAACAAATCAACTACACTAAACCTCCCCTAAGCAAAAAAACAAAGGGGAGGTTGATTATTAACGAGTTAGCAGTTATTAGTTGTTAGTTCCTGTCTTAGTAAGTTTCGACGTGCCAACGTCCAGCTTTCTTCAGGCTCTTTTGGAAATCAGACCAGTCGGCACCATTCTTTTGGGCTTCGGCAGAAAGGGCTTCATCAATGCCATCTTCCATGCCTTTCAAACCGCAGATATAAGCATGGGTTTTCTCGTCTTGAAGTAATTTCCAAATTTCGGACACTTGTTGTGCAACCCGATTTTGAATATACATTTTTTTACCATCATCTGTTTTTTGTTCCCGACTGATGGCGTAAGTGAGACGGAAGTTGTTTGGGAATTCTTCTTGGAGTTTTTCCAAGTCTTCCTTATACAAGATATTTTCGGTGTAGGGGACCCCAAAAATCAACCAGGCAAAGCCGTTAAACTTGTAGTCTTCATGCTTTTCTTCAAACATCCGCTGTAAGTAAGCGCGGAACGGTGCAATTCCGGTTCCCGTTGCCATCATAATGATATTGGCATTGGGATCTTCAGGTAACAGCATTTCTTTGCCCACAGGGCCGGTAATCGTGACATCAGCCCCTTTGTCAAGGTTGCAGAGATAGCTGGAACAAACTCCATAAATGGTTTCATTGGTTTCTGGATGTTGATAAACCAACTCCCGCACACAAAGGGAAACAGTATTATCATCGCCGTAATCCCCATGACGAGTGGAAGCAATGGAATATAACCGCAATTTGTGGGGTTTTCCTTTGTCGTCTTTGCCGGGAGGAATAATACCGATACTTTGCCCTTCCAGATACCGCAATTCGCTATCAGAAACGTCAAAGGTGAGGTGGCGAACGCGACCAACTCCGCCTTCTTTCACCAGTTCTCGGTTTTCAATACACTTACCGATTAAGGGGTTTTTCGGCTTGTAGATGTTAACTGGAACATCGGACTTACCTTTCGATTTGGATTTTGCTTTCGTATCAGTCATGGCTGCTTTCTTTTCTTGCTGCCCAACTGTCCCAGCCTGTTCTGAGTGATGATTGCCATTCAGGGGCTTGATACTCACAATTTTCCCACCCATGCGAGTAATGCGTTGCATTTCTTGGTTCATGCGGTTATAGGGAACCGTGATGTAAACACTGCCACTTTTACGAATTGGTGATTCGATTTGGTCAGTGACTGCATTTTGCTTTAAACCAACGACTTCATAAACAAAGAAGCGATTGGCATACTGCGTGTTATTAACTGTGTTAGCTGACGGGGTGGGACCGTACATGATTTTCTCTCTCCCAATTTCTGTTTTAACTTATTTTACAAAGATTATCTTTCAAAATGTGCGAAGAAGAATCCCGCTATAGCTTAGCTTAACGGGTAAATGAGGCTGATAACCGAAGCTTTAGTCAAGAGCGACTAACCTGATACCATAACTTGATCTAAATTGACACTATAGATGTTTTTCTAGTTCTGTGCTGTATTGGTCATAAGTTTTGGCACCGACAAGGGTTTCCACTTGTTCCCCGCCTTTGAAGAACATCACTGCGGGAATGCTTTTGATTTCAAAGCGTTTGGCAACGGATTTATGATCATCGAGATCGAGTTTCCGAATTTGAGCGCGATCGCTGTACGCTTCATTCAATTGATCGATCAAAGGCGCAACGAGTTTACACGGTCCGCACCAAGTCGCTGTACAATCCACTACCAAAACCGATTCACTTGCAATCAGTTCATCTAATTCACTTTCACTTTGAATATAAGCTGTTTCTGCCACGCTAGTCTCTCCAATGGTTGATGAGGTCTAAATTTAGTTAAATCTACCCTACCAGATTACTGAACACCACTCAATTTAACAACTTAATTGTTGTTTTTATATGACTGCACTGATCTAGATTTTTCTTTAATACAAATTTAATTTTTTAAATCCTACAAAAAATAATTATTTATGAACTATTTTTAAGCTGAGTAAATATGCTGACTGGACTCATTAGAATAGGAGGCGAGAGGAAAAACGTCAGTCAGAAAATTAAAGATTGCGTTGAAAACAAGAAGCCTTAAAAAATAAGAAGGACTTCTCCTCAAGCCACAAAAATCGGGAAATAAGGGGAATATCAGATGCTAACAAAAACCGAACAATTTGTACCTGGTCAATGGATAGAAAATATTGACGTTCGCGATTTTATTCAAAATAACTATACTCCCTACACGGGTGACGAATCATTTGTAGCAGCGGCAACAGAAAAAACAAAAAATCTGTGGAAGAAAGTCCAACTCTTAATGGGAGTAGAACGAGAAAAAGGCATTTTAGATACCGATACAAAAACTCCGGCAGGAATTACCGCTCACGCACCCGGTTATATTGATCAAACCTTAGAACAAATTGTTGGTTTACAAACCGATCAACCTCTAAAACGGGCCATTATGCCCTATGGGGGAATTCGGGTTGTGAAAAAATCCCTGGAAGCTTACGGTTATCAACTTGATCCCCAAACTGACGAAATTTTTACCAAATACCGTAAAACTCATAATGATGGGGTCTTCTCTGCCTACACGCAACAAATGCGTTTAGCCCGACGTTCTGGCGTGATTACTGGCTTGCCCGATGCTTATGGGCGCGGTCGCATCATTGGCGATTATCGTCGCGTTGCCCTCTATGGCACTGACCATTTAGTCCAGGATAAAAAACATCAGCTTGAATCCCTAGAAGGGGAAACAATGACCGAAGATGTCATTCGTTTGCGAGAAGAGATTTCAGAACAAATCACAGCGCTGAAAGATTTGCAAACCATGGCAGCCAGTTATGGCTTTGATATCTCTCAGCCAGCAGAAACGGCGAAAGAAGCGATTCAATGGACCTATTTTGGTTATCTTGGTGCCGTCAAAGAACAAAATGGCGCTGCCATGTCCCTGGGACGAGTGTCAACGTTTCTTGATATTTATCTTGAACGGGACTTAGCCAACGGCTTGATTGATGAAGTGCAAGCCCAAGAAATGATTGATCATTTCGTGATGAAATTGCGTATGGTCCGCTTTCTCCGGGCACCCGAATATAATCAACTCTTCTCAGGGGATCCGACCTGGGTCACCGAAGGCTTAGGGGGAATGGGCTTAGACGGTCGTCCTTTAGTGACGCGAACCAGCTTCCGTTTTCTCCATACTCTTTATAACTTAGGAGCCGCACCCGAACCTAATTTGACAGTACTTTGGTCAGAAAACCTCCCGGTTAATTTCAAACGCTACTGTGCCAAAGTTTCCATTGATACCAGTTCCATACAGTATGAAAATGATGACTTGATGCGTGCCGAATACGGCGATGATTATGGGATTGCTTGCTGTGTTTCGGCGATGCGTATTGGGAAACAAATGCAGTTCTTTGGTGCGCGGGTCAATCTGGCAAAAGCGTTACTTTATGCCATTAACGGCGGCAAGGATGAAAAATCAGGGGATCAGGTGGCGCCTCCCAGTGAACCGATTACTTCTGAGTACCTCGATTACGATGAGGTGATGGCAAAATTTGAAGGTTTGATGGGTTGGCTGTCGAAACTGTATGTAAACGCCCTCAATATTATTCACTATATGCACGATAAATATGCCTATGAACGGCTGCAAATGGCGTTACACGATCGCGATGTTTATCGCACTATGGCGTGTGGTGTAGCCGGCTTATCGGTGGTGGCAGACTCGATTGCGGCGATTAAATATGCCAAAGTGAAAGTGCTGCGGGATGAAAATGGGTTAGCCGTCGATTATCAAGTGGAAGGGGATTATCCCAAATTTGGCAATAACGACCCTCGCGCTGACAGCATTGCGATCAATCTGGTGACCGACTTGATGAACCACATCCGTCAACATCCCACCTACCGAGAAGCCGTTCCCACGCAGTCGATTCTCACCATTACCTCGAATGTGGTGTATGGCAAGAAAACCGGGAGTACCCCCGACGGACGCAAAGCTGGAAAACCCTTTGCACCGGGGGCGAATCCCGTACACGAACGGGATACCCAAGGCGCGATCGCGGCATTATCTTCAGTCGCGAAACTCCCCTATGAGAATGCAAAAGATGGTATTTCTTACACCTTCTCCATTGTTCCCCAAGCCTTAGGAAAAGGTGAAGAAAACCGCATCAACAACCTCACTGGAATGTTAGATGGTTACTTCCATGACAGTGGACATCATGTTAATATCAATGTCCTCAACCGAGAAACCTTACTCGATGCCATGGATCATCCCGAGAAATATCCCCAATTAACCATTCGTGTTTCCGGTTACGCCGTCAACTTTATTAAATTAACTCGAGAACAGCAAGAAGATGTGATTTCTCGAACCTTCCACAGCCGGATTTAAATGGTTCTGAACCTGTATCAACACTCCCCCTCTCATCAGGGGCGGGGGAGTCAGGGATAGGAATCAATTATTGGTTTTCTATCACTTATTCACTATTACATTCGTCAATTTGAGTATTAACAAAAATCAAGATCTAGAGGGAGGAAATGCCAGATACGACCCTAACGACTATGCCGATACCAAGCAAAGGACGCATTCATTCCCTGGAAAGTTGTGGCACCGTTGACGGACCAGGGATTCGGTTTGTCATCTTCACCCAAGGCTGTCCCCTTCGTTGTCTCTACTGTCAAAACCCTGATTGTCTTAATTTGGAAGACGGAACAGAAGTAACCGTTGAGGAACTGATCACAGAAATCCAAAAATATCGTTCCTATATGCATTTCTCGGGTGGTGGCGTCACAGTAACGGGGGGAGAACCCTTAATGCAACCCCAGTTTGTGAGTGAAATTTTTCAACGTTGCCAAGCCTTAGGAATTCATACAGCGTTAGATACCTCAGGTTATGTTCCCCTTGAAGCAGCAAAACCGGTGCTGAAAAATACAGACTTAGTTTTACTCGATCTCAAATCATTTGACCCTGAAATTTACCGCAAGGTCACCAGTGTTACTATTGAACCGACCTTAAAATTCGCTCGCTATTTAAGTGAGATCAATAAACCAACTTGGATTCGTTTTGTGTTAGTGCCAAATTTAACTGATCCCATTGATAATATTAAGAGATTAGCTGAATTTGTTTCTAGTTTGCATAATGTAGAGATAGTAGAAGTTTTACCCTTCCATCAAATGGGGGAATATAAATGGGAAAAACTCGGTTATGACTATCAATTGCAAGATACAAAACCACCGACACCAGAATTAATTGCTAGTACCATTCATATCTTCCAAAGCTACGGAATTAAGGTTCAATCCTAGTTGATTAGAGGTTACTAATTACCTGTGTATTAATGTTTTTTAGTAGCCAATAATACAAATTCCATTGTTGGGGTTTACTGTGTTCTATCCAACCGACCTTTCTCTAGACGTTCAGTCAAACATTAGGAGAATTCATCAATGACTGTTACCAACCTCCAAGAGCTCGAAACTCTGATTTCCAAAGCTAAAGCCGCTCAAGCCGAATATGCAACTTACACCCAAGAACAAGTTGATAAAATCTTCAAAAAAGCAGCACTCGCTGCCAATATGAATCGTATTCCTTTGGCGAAATTAGCGGTTCAAGAAACAGGGATGGGTGTGCCAGAAGATAAGGTGATTAAAAATCACTTTGCTTCGGAGATGATCTATAACAAGTATAAGTATGAAAAAACTTGTGGCGTAATTGAATCCGATCCCCATTATGGGATTCAAAAAGTAGCAGAACCCCTTGGTGTGTTAGCAGGAATTGTCCCCACCACTAATCCCACTTCTACTGCCATCTTTAAAGCACTTCTCGCTCTCAAAACCCGTAACGGAATTATTTTTTCGCCTCATCCTCGGGCTAAAGAATGCACCATTGCCGCCGCACAAATTGTTCGTAATGCAGCCATTGAAGCCGGCGCACCGCCTGATATTATTGGCTGGATTGATGAACCCACCATTGAACTTTCCCAAACCCTGATGCAGCACCCCAGTGTGAATTTAATTCTCGCCACGGGAGGACCAGGGATGGTGAAAGCCGCTTATTCTTCCGGTAAACCTTCTTTGGGCGTGGGTGCGGGCAATACCCCAGCGGTGATTGATGAAACGGCCCAAATCCAAATGGCAGTGAGTTCCATTCTCATTAGTAAAACCTTTGATAATGGGATGATCTGTGCTTCGGAGCAATCCGTGATTGTGGTGGATGATGTGTATGAACAAGTCAAGGAAGAATTCATCGCGCGGGGGGCATATTTCCTGAATGCGGAAGAGATGGAAGCCGTGCGCAAAGTGCTGATTATCGAGGGACGCATTAACGCGAAAATTGTTGGTCAATCGGTGGAAAAAGTTGCGGAACTGGCAGGCATTAACGTCCCTGAGAATGCCAAGGTCTTAATTGGGGAAGTGGACGACATCAATCTGGATGAAGCGTTTGCCCATGAAAAATTGTCTCCCGTTTTGGCAATGTATCATGCTCAAGATTTTTCGGAAGCCACTAAAAAAGCACAAGAATTGATTAGCTTAGGGGGACGCGGACATACCTCGGTTCTCTATACTGCACAACAAAATCATTCGCGGATTCTCCATTTTGAAAGCATCCTGACCACAGGACGGGTATTAATTAATACGCCTTCTTCTCAAGGGGCAATTGGCGACTTATACAATTTTAAACTTGATCCTTCCTTGACCTTAGGTTGCGGGACTTGGGGCGGTAATTCGGTGAGTGAAAATGTTGCCCCCCAACACTTACTAAACATTAAAACGGTCTCAGAACGCCGAGAAAATATGCTCTGGTTCCGAGTTCCCCCGAAAATTTATTTCAAGTTTGGTTGTTTACCGATTGCCCTGGAAGAACTGAAAGGGAAAAAACGGGCGTTTATTGTCACCGATAAACCCTTATTTGATATGGGGTTACTGAAAGAAGTCACCGACGTTTTAGATGAAATCGGCGTCGAACATCAAGTCTTTTATGATGTGGAACCCGATCCGAAACTGGCTGAAATTAACAAAGGTGTGGCTGCCATGAACACATTTCAGCCGGATGTCATTATTGCCTTCGGGGGTGGTTCGCCTATGGATGCGGCAAAAATTATGTGGCTGATGTACGAACATCCGGAAGTGGAGTTTGAAGGAATTGCGACGCGCTTCATGGACATTCGCAAACGGGTGTATGACTTACCGCCGTTAGGAGACAAAGCGATGATGGTGGCGGTTCCGACAACATCCGGCACGGGTTCGGAAGTGACCCCCTTTGCCGTGGTGACAGACGAAAAAACCGGGATGAAGTATCCCCTGGCTGATTACGCCCTGACTCCAAATATGGCAATTGTGGACCCGGAATTGGTGATGCATATGCCAAAACGGTTGACGGCTTATGGGGGGATTGATGCCTTAACCCACGCTTTAGAAGCCTATGTTTCGGTCGTTGCAACTGAATTTACCCAAGGGCTAGCTTTAGAAGCAATCGAACTACTGTTTAAATATCTCCCTAATGCATATATCTATGGTGCTAATGACCCCATCGCCCGGGAAAAAGTCCATTATGCGGCAACAATTGCGGGCATGGCATTTGCCAATTCCTTCTTGGGGATTTGTCACTCGATGGCGCACAAATTAGGGGCAACGTTCCATGTTCCCCACGGCTTAGCCAATGCGCTGATGATTTCTCATGTCATCCGCTATAACACCACCGATGCGCCGTTTAAGCAAGCGATTTTCCCGCAATATGAATATCCTCACGCTAAAGAACGCTATGCGCGCTTAGCGGATTATCTCAAACTCGGTGGCGACACTCCAGATGAAAAAGTAGAGAATTTGGTGAACGCGATCGAAAACCTCAAACACAATCTTGATATTCCGCTGACCATCAAAGAAACCTTGCAAGGGGAAGATCGCGACTTCTATGAGAAGCTGGAAAACTTAGCTGATCAGGCGTTTGATGACCAATGTACGGCAGCCAATCCCCGTTATCCGCTGATTAAAGACTTAAAAGAGTTGTATGTTCTGGCTTACCAAGGCTGTCGCGTCGATAGCATGATGTATCACACGGAAGAGGACAAAGCTGCCGATTCGGTTGCGTAATCATCGCTGATCCTAATTTGTCTTGGACAATCAGGTGCGGAGGAGTCCTCTGCACCTAGTTTTTTATCTTCTCGCAAAAAAAACTGAGAATTGAAAGACTAGAGCGCTATGATTGAATTGTGGTTCCAGCAAGAATCATGGATAAAGAACAGGTTTTACGATTACTAGAGACTCATCGCGATCGCGTGGCTGAATTTGCAGTTAAGGCCCTGTTTTTGTTTGGTTCAGTAGCGCGAGGCGAAGCCACATCAGAGAGTGATGTGGATTTTTTGGTGGAGTTTAACCGTCCGGTGGGGTTGTTTACCTTATTAGGCTTGCAGTCTTATCTAGAAGAGTTGTTAAACTGTACAGTGGATTTGGGAACACTAAACTCACTGCATCCCCATTTACGGGAAACCGTATTGAAGGAAGCGATTCGTGCCCTCTAGAAAGTTTGAGCGACGGGTAGGAGATATATTGGCTGAAATTGCAGTTGTAGAACAGACAATTGAAGGCTTGAGCTTTGAAAGGTTTACTCAAGATCAGCAAGCATTAAGAGCCGTGCTCTATAGTTTAGCGGTAATTGGTGAAGCAGTAGGGAGTGTCATCTCTGAGTTAGAGGTAGCAGACCCAACAATGCCGTGGCATCAGGTTCGAGCAATGAGGAATGTAGTCATTCATGAATATTTCCGAGTTGATGTTGAAGTCATTTGGGAAACGATTCGAGCCGATCTACCCGCTCTAAAGATGGCTTTACAAAGGATTTCACAGCATTTTGAAGCTGAATGAAGTGTGATGGCAATCTTTGTACAGATTTTACGATTGTTAGAGACTCATCGCGATCGCGTGGCTGAATTTGCAGTTAAGGCCCTGTTTTTGTTTGGTTCAGTAGCGCGAGGCGAAGCTACATTAGACTTAAGATCACCTCACGGAAAGATATCAAGAGACAAGATGCTTCCTTTGATTCTAAGCTGACCAGGAGCAAGGATGTGAACTTGTAGAGAACATTCCCTTAATGGTAAGATGCAGATTTAGCACCCAACATAAGACTAAATACTTATCAACCCTCCCGGGCTACTCAAAAGAGATTGCTAGGTTTGTTAACTTTTCCTTCCTAAGAGCAAACTACGATAGCATTCCCGATTTCTTAAGAGTATTGGGTTAAAAATTTGTTTGATGACTTTTAATATAGGGAGAAATATATGAAGACTGAATCTAATCGTGTGGTATTAATCGGTGTAGCTGGGGATTCTGGCTGTGGAAAATCGACATTTCTGCGTCGCCTCAAAGATTTATTTGGTGAACAGTTTATGACGGTGATCTGTTTAGATGACTATCACAGTCTTGATCGTAAAGGAAGAAAAGCCGCTGGTGTAACCGCCCTGAATCCCAAGGCGAACAACTTTGACCTCATGTATGAGCAAGTCAAAGCGCTCAAAAACGGTCAAGCGATTGATAAGCCGATTTACAATCACGAAACAGGGGAACTCGACCCCCCAGAACGCATCGAACCCAATAAAGTGGTTGTCATTGAGGGATTACATCCCCTTTATGATGAACGGGTGCGAGACTTACTAGATTTCAGTGTTTATCTTGATATCAGCGATGAAGTCAAAATTAACTGGAAAATTAAGCGGGATATGGCCGAACGCGGTCACACCTACGAAGACGTTCTTGCTTCTATTAATGCGAGAAAGCCTGATTTCTCCTCTTACATTGAGCCCCAAAAAGAATTTGCGAATATCGTCATCCAAGTCTTACCGACACAACTAATTGAAGATAAAGAAAGTAAATATCTGCGGGTGCGTCTGATTCAAAAAGAAGGTGTGGAAGGATTCGACCCCGTTTACTTATTTGATGAAGGTTCCACGATTGACTGGCGTCCTTGTGGTCGGAAGTTAACTTGCGCCTATCCTGGGATTAAACTTTTCTATGGTCCCGATAGCTACTACGGTCATGAAGTCTCTGTATTAGAGGTTGATGGCTATTTTGATAATTTAGAAGAAATGATTTATATTGAAAGCCATTTAAGTAAAACGGCAACCAAGTTCTACGGTGAAATGACCGAGCTTCTCTTAAAACATCCTGATGCCCCAGGAGCAAATGATGGCACTGGTCTATTCCAAGTTTTAGTCGGCTTGAAGATGCGAGAAACCTACGAGCTGTTGACTCAAGAAATCAAAGCAGCGGTGAGAGTGTAGTTCTTTGATTGAGGAGACATGACAATTAGTGTTCGCGGGGGAACGGTCAGACTCTCCCGCGTTTTTTTGATTATGCTAGAGACAAAATTAGATCCCAGTTCAGAAAAGATGATGTTACGCTTTTGGCTTGTTTGCTTTGCCCTTTTATTTGTGGTGGTGTCAATTTGGGAGTGGTTACGGGAATTAACCCTTGCCTTTCCCTTATGTCTTCTCGGAGGTGTGATTCTCGCGATCGCGTCGAATTTGAAATTTGTTGCTCCGCCCTCTCCGTCAAATCAAGTTACGCTTCCTCCTGATTCATCTTCGGATTAGTTCTTCCCCACTTCAAACTGGTTTTCAGGATTAAAGTCATTAAATACGCGATCGCGCTAACTAAAATAATCGTTGCACCTGAGGTTAAATTAAGCGTATAAGAGAGCCCTAAACCAACGGTGACAAACAGCAAACTCAAGATAATACCGAAGCCCATCATTACCTTTAAATCTTTTACAAATTGACTGGTCACAGCAGCCGGCATTGCTAACAAGGCAATCACTAAAATTAAGCCGACCACTTGCATCATCATCGCTACAGCAAGGGCAATCATTCCCATTAATAATAAATAAATTTGATTGACTGGAACATTGCGAACTGTGGCAAATGTTTCGTCAAAGGAAATGGCAAGTAGCTCTTTATAAAAGAGATAAACTAAGAGTAAAATAATTAGATCAATTCCCAACATAATCCAAAGATTACTGGTAGGAACCGCTAAAATACTGCCAAATAAATAGCTTTCTAATTCTGCTTTATACCCCGGTGTTAAATCCGTTAAAATAACGCCAATTGCCATCCCAATTGCCCACAGCATTCCAATTGCGGTATCGCGACGTAAATTTTTATTCCGTTGAACCGCTCCCATTAAGAATGCCGAACCTAAACTAAATCCTAAGGCACCAAAAACCGGATTAAAGCCAAAAAATAATCCCATGCCAACCCCACCGTAAGCAGCGTGAGCAATCCCACCCGCAACAAAAACAATCCGATTCACGACCACTAAACTACCAATTATTCCACCAGCAATACTGACCAAAATTCCAGCAATAATTGCATTGCGAAAAAACTCATATTGAAGGGCTTCAATCATTATAATTTGTGTCCTTTTGATGTTGCGCTAAAAATCGTTTTGGGACATGAACCAGTTGCTGCACGCGGTCGCCATAAGCTTGCTCTAGCATTTCAGATGTAATTTGATGACTACCATGATAATGGAGCGTGCGATTTAAACAACCCACTGTTTTAACATAAGCCGAAACAGCACTAATGTCATGAGAAATCATAAGAATCGTGACAAATTCATTGAGTTGATGTAACAATTCATAGAGAGTTGTGGACACAGTTTGATCTAAATTAGCGGTGGGTTCATCTAATAGTAAAATTTTCGGTTCAGTGGCTAAGGCCCGAGCAATATAAACCCGTTGTTTTTGTCCTCCCGAAAGTTCTGATAAAGCGCGATCGCGCCACTTTAATAATCCCACTTGCTCTAACACGCGCTCGACAACTTGTTCATCTCGCTTGCCATAATGTTGCAGCAGTCGCCGTTTTCCTAAACGCCCCATTCGCACCACGTCCGCGACCGTAATCGGAAACGCAGGATCAAACTGCATAATTTGCGGAACATAGCCAATATACTGTCTTCCTTTCTTCGCCGGTTGTCCAAGAATTTTTACCTCTCCTTTTTCAGGAGAAAGTAACCCCAAAATGACTTTAAATAAAGTGGTTTTTCCCCCGCCATTGGGACCAATAATGCCAATGTAATCTCCTTCCTGGACGGATAAATTTATTCCTTCTAGGACTAATTCTTGTTCATAACGAACCCAAAGATTTTTAATTTTAATAATTTCTGGGAGGGATTCTAAAGGAAGATGACTTCCCTGCGGATGCGCTGCACTCATCATCAAGTTTCAATTTATCCTTGTTCTTGCTTCTCGTTCAAGGCGGTTTTAAAGGTCGTAGCCACTGATTGCATATTTTCTAGCCAGTTTTCTGCTAGAGGATCAATCTGCAAAACTTCTGCATCCACTGATTGCGCGATCGCGTTGGCACTTTGAACCCCAAACTGGGGTTGGACAAAAATCACACTAATGTTCTCTTCCTTGGCTTGTTTTACAAACTGAGACAGTTCCGCGGCACTGGGTTCAGTTCCTTCCACCTCAATGGGAATCATTTCCAGGTTATAGGCTTCGGCAAAATACCCCCAAGACGGATGAAACACCATAAAGGTTCGTTGTTCTAAGTCAGCAAGGGTGTTTTCAATCGTTTGATCTAGGGCTTCAATATCCGCAAGAAAGGCATCTAAATTGTCTTGATACAAAGTTGCTTGATCGGGATTGAGTTCAACCAGTGTCTGATAGATGGTTTGCGCTTGCTGTTTCACTAACTCCGGTGATAACCAAATGTGAGGATCAAGGTTAGCGGTTTCTTCTTCATGATTATGGTTGTGATTCTCTTCCCCGTGATGATGGTGTTGCGCGATCGGCTGACGGTCAATCCCTTGGGTTAAATCAACAATTTTCATATCAGGATTTGCTCCTTCAATGCGCGACATCCACGCTTTCTCAAAGGGAACTCGGATTCGCAGATAGGCTTCGGCTTCACTTAAGGCTTTCATCTGTTGCGGCTTGGGTTCATAAGTGGCAGGAGAGGCAGCGGGTTTGACCATGACATTAACATCAACGGTTTCTCCTCCGATCCGTTCCACAAAGTATTTTTGGGGAAGAATACTAACAGTAATATCGAGTTTTTCACTTACTGTATCTAGAGAAGAACCATCAGTTGTGCTTTCCATAGAGGAGGTGCCACAACCAACCCACAAGGTTGCACTAGAGAGTAACGTAATCAGATAGGTTAGGGGAGATCGTTTCATGAGCCAATCATAGTGATAATCGTTATCATTATAAGCCACTGACGATCTAAGGGGAAATTTCTTCATCGTGACCAACGGTCAAAGATTACGAATCCGGTTCAAAATGAGTCCAAAAGCAAAGGTCGCCGTTTTTCTGCATCGAGATGACGATGTCTTTTTCCCGAACCCCGAAAACCTAACCCCGGTCTCAATCCAACTCGGCTTGTTACCCCTTGAGCTTTTGGTATAAGCCAGTGAAAAATAAAATAGAATACAAGGCAGACGTATATCTTGCAGAGCTTCATAGGTACTCGACCATTTTCTTCTAAATCAAGGAGATAGAGAGAATTCTCCTAGACAACTAGCATTTTTAGTTGTCATCACACTATCCATCAATTCAAAGGTGGCATCATGCGCTTTTCCTAACAATTGATATGTCTCTTGACGAAATTGTTTGAATCGTTCACATTTCATTTTAGGGAGTTTTTGATTAATGAAGCAATTATCATTTTCTCCCTACTGGCAGTTCAAGGTATACCCTTGAGTGCCTTTTACTTGGAATTTAGTCTAAACTCCAGGAATTAAGTACTCGCTTTTTTGCCAAACCCCGTCGCAACATGAACAATAAGCTGATGCGTCTTCATGACAAGCTGTTATCCTATTTAGGAATCAAATAAACGCAACGATCGCGCAAAAACGTAATATGATGTCATTAATTATGGAACACTATTGATAATAAATGCCATCTTTATCCAACCAACTCGCTCAATGCCAATTCTGTTCTGATATTTCCCAAGCAGTGGGAGAAGTGCCCATTGGGACAGCAGGACATTATGATTACTGGTTAGTGGTGGAACTATCGCAACCGTGGTCAGAAATAGCCCTGGATCAAAACGAGGCGTTAAAGCCCTATTTACCAGCGATTAAATCACTGGTTTACGAAAAAGGAATCAAACTGCGTCCGCTCGCGATCGCGCCCGATCCAGACTATTCTCAAACCGGCTATACTAGAGTTCTCTTCTATCGTCGTCCAACTGAGTTATTTTCTCACTACACCCGAGAAGAATATCTTATTCCTAACCCTGAACTGGGAAACTTAGCCTCTGCACTCCTCTTAGAACCGGAAAAACTCCCTCACTTCAGTGACTACAAGCAAAATAACAATCATCAGTATGATCTACTTGTTTGCACGCATGGGAATGTTGATGCAGCTTGTTCTCGCTATGGCTATCCTCTCTATAAAAATTGGCGACAACAAGCCAATTCTCAGATTAGGGTGTGGCGGTGTAGTCACTTTGGCGGACATCGTTTTGCACCGACTGCCATTAGCCTTCCCGATGGACGTTACTGGGGACGTTTAACCCCAGAAGCCATGAATTTAATTACGAAACAGGAAGGCAATCTGAGCGATCTCAAACTGTATTATCGCGGTTGGACAGGATTAGACCAATGGACACAGATTGCCGAACAAGAAATTTGGTTAAATCACGGTTGGCACTGGTTTTATTATTTAAAAACAGGAGAAGTAATAGAAACTGACAAAACCAATAAAGAATGGGCAAAAGTTCGCGTTCGTTATTCCTCTCCTGATGGAACCGCTCACGGCATTTACGAAGTAACAATTGAAAGCACTGGCGAACTAACCACTGCCGGTGAATCAGGATCGCCTCCCCATCAGGCAAGGGTTAAGCAGTATCAGGTTACTACTGTCGAAGAGTGAAAATAACAAATTCAGTTAATTTTAAGCAGTTTCTTCGTTTAAGCCCTACTCAGTAGACAATCAATTTTGTATTGAGGGATGAGTGTGCTCATTTTTTCCTCCTTACAACTCATCATTTCAATTTAAGAGAGGACTAAGGGCAATACTGTTCAAAAGAGGAGGTATAAATTTCCGTATTTCCCTCACTCGCTTGCCAAAATTCTAGGATTTGTTGTGCGATAAGGGAAGGATAAAAATAATGGAAAAAATGATGTCCATAAGGCATTAACCAAACGCGATCGCGCCCTGATTTGAGATAGCAATGCCAACCTTTAATAGAAGTGGGTGAAACGACTAAATCATCCTCACTGCCGCAAACGAATAAAGGAACATCAACCCCGCCTTTTTCATCACTCATTTGTTGATACAGAGAATGAGGAGAAGGAGAAGATAATAAATCTCGTCGTAATACTTCTAACAAATAATAGGTCATCGTATTATTTTGCTCTCCAAACAAGTTATAAACCATTTGCTCGAGAATAATTTTTTTCGGGCAACGCAAGTGTTTATATAAGCTATAGTAATAAGCCTGCCAATCTAAAGCCGGATCAGCACCAACACTTAACAGAGTTAAAGATTTTATCGGAGTCAAAAACTGACGACAATACCGTAGCCCTAACCAGCCGCCTAACCCATGTCCAATTAGATGCACGGGTTGGGAAAGTGTCTGTAAATAATCCTGTAAAGAGGCTAATGCATTATCTAAAGAACATCCTTCATCTTGGTTTTGTAAGTATTCCCAATGGGCAATCGATCCCAATTGAGAAAGATGATTGAGTAAAGGAGAATGAAAGGCATGAAAAACAGGATTGGGGGTTAACCAAACAGCAATCGGTTCTTTTGACATGATTAATTACGACTTTAAGGAATACATTGAATTAAAGATGTGTTTTAGTTGATTAAATTTTCTTTATGGAAGCGTTGTTTAGAACAATTGAAACAAGGAGATTGACATTCTGCTTTTGGTTCAAAATCTCGGCAACCAATTGCTGACTCTGTTCCCGCTTCATAAGGATTAACCGTACATTTTAAGCGATGATCATTGGTAAAAAAGGCACAACGACTACACGGGATTTGGTGTAATGTCTTGAGATAATTTTTTCCTTTAAACGTAACTCGGCACGCATTCCAAATACAGAAAAGGATGAAACTCCAAGTAAAACAGAAACAGATTATTTGTAAAACCATTATCTCTCATTAAATTGATTGCGCAATTAATAATTAAAGTTAACAGTTAACCGACAAAAGCTAACCGTTAACTTGTTTTACTTCTTAAAAATTAAATTCACTTTTTAATTGCTTAACCCAAGTACTAATCCGTTCATCGGTTAATTCAGCTTGGTTATCTTCATCGAGTGCTAAGCCAACAAACTTACCATTTTTAACCGCTTGCGACTCATTAAAGTCATAGCCATCTGTTGACCAGTAACCGATCGTTTTTCCTCCGAGTTCTGAAATTTTGCTTTCTAAGATCCCCATGGCATCTTGGAAATTATCCGCATACCCTTCTTGGTCGCCCGCACCAAAATAAGCAACTTTTTTACCACTAAAATCGACCTCATCTAATTCTGGATAATACCCCTCCCAATCACTTTGTAGCTGACCAATATCCCAAGTGGGACAAGCAATAATGATGTTTTCATACTCACTGAATTCATCTGCTTCTACTTCTGAAATATCATGTAGTGTGACGACATTATTACCACCAAACTCTTTTTGAATTCGCTCGGCAATATCTTGAGTATTACCAGTTGTGGAACCGAAAAATAAGCCAATTTTTGCCATATTTACTCCTTAATTAAGTTGCTATTTTTAATCAATGCTTTCTGTTTTATTGGCATCGGCATTTCTTGCCGACAGTACGAACAAAACCAATAAATTCGACTGCTACTAATTTGACGCAAGAGTTGACCTCCGCAGCAAAGACAAGTATTCATGTTGAATAAATAATGTAGGAAATTGATTGCTTTCTTTATTTAAAGCTAATACTAATTGCTATAGTTTGTCAACTGTTTTTTAGGGATTTATTTTCTAATTTTTAAATACTAAAAATCATCACAAAGCGATCCTTGTCCTCTTAAAAAAGAAGACAAGGAAAATAATTAAGACTTAAGAAAAGTCTAGAGAATTAAATCAACAAATTGATCTAAAAGAAGGTAAGCAAAAATTGCACCGCCAACGCCACCAACGAGGAAACCACCACTAAATAAACTCCAACCTTCGCTCGTTTTAATCCCAGCTGGAACATTAGGAACAGTGCGTGAAAAGTTAGGGCGACCCGAGGTTTCTAAACGCTTTTCAAAGGAAACTGTGCCATATAAAGAAAGGCAAACAGTCAGCAGAACAATTAACGCACAAGCGCTGATTAAAGCAGCTAATAAACCAAACTCGCTATTGCGTAAGGGTCCTAAAACAGCAAAGGGACCAATTAACCAATAACCATGTGCCATGCCAATTTCTAGCCCGCGCATTAGCGGTGATAAACCATCGCGATAAATGGGTAAATTCGCAACGAATTTCAGTGTAATATCATTGGCATTCACTGGGGTCGCTAAGTTTCCTTCTTCTGTTTCTTGGTAAGCACGAATGACATCGCCTTGCTTGAAATCAAATCCAGCAAATGCACCACGAACGCGAATAGCGTGCCAGAGATGTCCGAGTAAGAAAAGGACACCAAGGGCATAGTGGAAGGTGGCTAACCAACCGCGGGCAGAAACAACGCCGCTTGCAGTTTCCCAGTTACCGGCAACCCCAAAAAAGACTTCTGGATAAACGGTGTCATTCACGCTGACGAAATAACCGGCTAAAATGCCCATATACGCGATCGCGCCAAGACTGTAGCAGAGATAGGCTTCTCCCGAATAAAACAGGACTCGTCGTGCCCAGGCAAACGGAGTTGTCAAAATGTGGAACACACCGCCAGCAATGAGAATTAAGCTGATCCAGAGATGACCGCCAACCACATCTTCTAAGTTGTCCACAGCAGCCAGACCTTCCCAGCCGTGTTGACCCCAGAGATAACCAAAAATCGTCAGGGGATTGAGTGTGGGATTATTGACAACACGCACGGCGCCATCGCTACCCGCCCAGGGGTCAAAAAGACCGCCCCAAAACATGGCTTTTGAGACCAAGAGAAAGGCACCAATACCGAGGAAAATCAAGTGAATCCCCAGAATCGTGGTCATTTTGTCTTTATCTTGCCAGTCATAGCCAAAAAAGCCAGCAAACTTTTGCTTGTCCTGTGGTAGTACTTCCGGACCAATCAGGGCATGATAAACCCCCCCTGCGCCTAAAACGGCAGAAGAGATCAAATGCAACACAGCAATGACAAAATAGGGATAGGTGCTAATCACCTCTCCTCCACTACCAACACCAAAGCCCAAGGTCGTCAAGTGGGGGAGTAAAATCAGTCCCTGTTTATACATCGGTTCACTGGGGACATAGCGGGATAGCTCAAATAGGGTCATGGCACCTGCCCAGAAGGTAATTAACCCTGCATGAGCAATGTGAGCGCCAAGTAATTTACCAGATAAGTTGATAAAGCGAGCATTACCAGCCCACCACCCCACACTGGGGATTTGTTCTTTGTTCGGACTGTTTGCAACAACAGCAGTCATTGTTAAGCCTCCTTGCGAATAAATTGCATTTATTTCAGAAAAAAAACTAAGTCAGGGAAGAAGCACTTTCTCCTCTCACCCGACCGCGTTGGAAATCAAAGCCAGCGGCGCGCAGGGCGTGCCAAATGTGTCCTTGTAGGAAAAAGAAAGCCAACCAGAAATGAGCATTCGCCAGCCAAGTGCGAGAGGAAACTAGGTTCGGATCAGCAGAAGAAAAGTAGGGGAAAATATTCAGCCGAATGTCTAGCGCGGGTCCGTAGAAGACTTCTGGATAGACAGTTGTATTGACGGAAATAAAGTAGGTGGCAATAAAACCCATCAGGGCTAACGCGCCTAAACTGTAGGAAAGATAAGCTTCTCCCGACCAAATAAATAATGATTGAGTCCATCGGTAAGGGCGCGTGAAAATGTGGAAAATACCGCCACCAATGAGTAACAGCGCGATCCAAATATGACCGCCCACCACATCTTCTAAGTTATCTACGGCTGCTAGCCAGTGCTTTCCTTCTGCACCAAAGAGATAGCCAAAGATGGTCGCTGGAGAAAGGGTAGGGTTACTGATAGTACGCACCGCTTCTAAGTTCGGGTCATATAACCCACCAAAGAGCATCGCTTTTGCGACCAGTAGGAGGGCACCTCCTCCCAGTAACACTAAATGAATCCCCAAGATTGTGGTCATTTTGTTTTGGTCTTCCCAGTCGTAACTGAAAAGCGGAAATTTCTTTTTGTCCAGCACATCTTGTTCAGAACGGACATGGAAAATACCGCCAAAGCCCAAAAATGCTGAGGAAATCAGATGTAATGCCCCAATAACAAAAAAGGGATAAGTGCTAATAACTTCTCCCCCATCGCCAATTCCCCAGCCTTGGGTTGCCAGATGGGGCAGTAAAATCAAACCCTGCTCAGACATGGGTTGATTGGGGTTAAACTGACCGAGTTCAAAGAGCGTCATTGCCCCTGCCCAAAAGACAATTAAGCCGGCATGGGCAACATGAGCGCCGAGTAGTTTTTGGGAAAGATTCGTTAGGCGAGCGTTTCCCGCCCACCACGGCTGATCGGAATTCACCATGAAACCTCCTTATTTTATTGCAAAAGATCTTCAATTGATTTTTAGGATAGTTTACCTTATAACAGAAATAGTTGAGAAAGATTTTTTATTAAAATTTAAGATTGATGAAGCCAAAACAGAATATCTTAGATTCGGAAGGATTAAGCTTTACCAAAGAAGCGCGCTTTCTTACGGGGCAACATTTACCAAAGAGTTTGTCTGATTCCAATGCGACGCGGCAATTCATCCCACACAGCGCATCAAAATGGGCTTGGCTCATTGAAACGGGAGTGGTAAAAACTTATACCTGGAATGAAGAAGGGAACCAAATTATTTTGGGGTATTGGGGAATGGGAGATTTGATCGGTCAACCTTTATCCATTGGTGACAAGTTAAGAAAATAGGGAATTTGTCAAGGGTCGGTTTACAGAACTAGCTAAACGGTTGAAACTAAGAGGAGACAGGAGATTGAGGGGTTAGAAGTTCCATGAGCCGTTCCCGAAAAACGAACCGTGACCATGCCAAGAAAAAGCAACGTCCGATGATCGAAGATGAAGTCATCGCGACTCAACTCGAACAATTACTCACTCCCGCCATTAACGCTCAAGAAAATTACTATCGTCAATTGAAATTACGTGATTGCCCGAAGGGCAGTGACGCTTCGCGTCAATCGAATCCTCAATTTACCATTGATGGTGGCGATGGTACTAACTCTTCTGTGGCGAGATGTAGCAGGAGTGAGGGAACTAACTAGATTGCTCGCTCGGGAAGGGGTTTTGTGGTGTGAGCGGACTTGTGTGAGTCAACAAGCTCTTTCTCAAAGATTATTAACTTTCCCTGCTGAACTATTTGAGAGAGTGTTTAAGGACTTATTACCCAAACTCAAGTCCAGTTGGTACAGCAGACAAAACCGACTACTACCAGAAAGTGTTCAATTTGGCTGGTCTCGATTTGAGCGGATTTGGATTGCCGATGGAACCACGTTGGAAGCCCTCTTCAAAAAACTCAAAAGTTTAGAAGAACTTCCCTTCGGACAATTAGCTGGAAAGATGGGAACCGTCATTGATTTAATGACGCCATTCCCCGTCGAGATTTGGTTGGAAGAAAATCCCAAAGCCAGTGACATCAGATTTGAACAAAATCTCTTAAATTTAGTCCCGGCTCAAACCTTACCCCCGCATTCGGCACTTCTCCTTGACCGAGGTTTTTATCACTTTCATTTTTGGCAACAATTATTAAGCCAAGAAATCCATTTCATTACTCGCCTTAAGAAAGGAGCCAAAATTCGAGTCCAAGAAGTTTTTACCGATAGTTATAGTTGACGCGACCGTCGCCTTGAAATCGGATCGGGAACAAAAAAAACGCCCTGTCTCACTTTGCGTTTAGTGGAAGTTCGTTCCGGCAAGGTTTGGCATTCTAATCTGACCAGTGTACTCGAGCCAGAGATTTTACCACCCTACGTGGTGGCTGATTTGTATCGCAAGCGTTGGCGCATTGAGCGTGAGCGACGCTGGGGTTTCCCCAGCATGTCCAATCATGCTGTTGAAGATGCTTTTAACACAGTCAAACGATTATTAGGTTTAAGTTATTTATGGACTGGGTCTCTCAATGGCATTCAATTACAAATCTGGGGAACTTGGTTATTTTACTCGGTCTTGCTTGATTTAGGGGATGCGATTGCCGATGAACTTTCTCTACCTGTGGATGACATTTCTTTAGAGATGATTTACCGCGGTCTCTATCATTTTTCCGTGGCTCGTCAAAAAGGGTTAGCCCATGATCCTGTCAAATATTTTGCTGCACCAGAAAATCAAGATTTAGGTGCGACCCAAGCGGAGGTCTCCTCCGCATTGGAAAGCGCACCTGTAGGAGTGGTTAAGCAGAAACGAAAACGAAGGGTTCGTCTGATTGTTTCTCCTTTCCCCGCAAAACAAAGGGGAAGTCGAGATTTTTTCTTCAAGCAAGCGTCAATATTAGCACCATTACTTTTTTTCATTTGTCTGAAAGAGGAAAAGAGAAATTCTCTCCTCCTCTTCTTAGTTTTTTTTAATTCACTAACATCACGCTTTTTGCTGCCAAAATCTTCTGAATTACTTCTTCTACAGCTTGATCGGGAGTAGAAGCACCAGAAGTAATTCCTACTGTAATTTCTCCTTCCGGTAGCCAATTTTCAGCAATTTCTAAATCCTTACTCAGGGGTTTATGTTCAATTTTATTCTCTCCTAAAATGCGGCTTCCCCCATCAATATGATAAGAGGGGATACCATGTTCAATACCGATTTCTTGTAAATGAGTCGTATTAGAAGAATTAAATCCACCAATCACTACTAACAAGGACAAGTCTTCTTTTACTAAATTGAGCATCGCATCTTGTCGTTCTTGTGTGGCATCACAAATCGTATTAAAACTCATAAAATGCTCGTTAAATTCGGTGGGACCATATTTTTCTAACATCGTTCGCTCAAACAACTTCCCAATTTGTTCAGTTTCACTTTTTAACATTGTTGTTTGATTGGCAATGCCCACTTTTTCTAGATCGACATCTGGATCAAAGCCTGGAGAAGAGGCTTGATCAAATTTTTTCAGAAATTCTTTTTTATCCCCACCATGTAAAATATAGTCTGCGACATATTGCGCTTCTTCTAAATTAAGAACGACTAAATATTTCTCAGCAAAAGAACTAGTTGCAACCGTTTCTTCGTGATGATATTTCCCGTGAATAATGGAAGTATAACTACGTTTTTTATGCTTTTCTACCGAGTTCCACACTTTAGAAACCCAAGGACAAGTGGTATCAACAATGGTGCAGCCTAAATCGTTGAGCAACTGCATTTCATTCACACTGGCACCAAAGGCCGGTAAAATAACTACATCGCCAGCGTCAACCACAGAAAAATCTTTTTCCCCTTCGTTAACTGGAATAAATCCAACCTTCATCTCTCGTAAATGTTGGTTAACCGAGGGATTGTGAATAATTTCATTGGTAATCCAAATCCGCTCATTGGGAAAATGTTGACGGGTTTCATAAGCAATCGCAACCGCCCGTTCTACCCCCCAACAAAAGCCAAAGGCTTCAGCTAAACGAATCGTGACATTTCCTTTTTTTAAGCGATAGTTATTCTCTCTAATTTCTTGAATTAGAGGACTTTGATATTCGGAGTTGAGTAATTCTGTCACTTCTTCCTCGTGACCAAATCCCCGACGATGATATTTATCCGATTGGTGGAGGGAGCGTTTAAAGGCTTTTGTATCCATTCCCATAGTTTAATCTCTAGCTTAAAGCAAGCGTTTCTAATTTGCCTTCTATGATATCAAGGAATGATCAGTAACCCAGAGAGAGAATCACTTTTAGATCAGAAGGGTTACTTCATCGGTGAAGACGAAGACAAGGAGAGAGATTCCTTTTTCCCTATTCCCTAAAGGATGAATGACTAATGATTAAATAAAAAATACAAGATTTAAATCCCATTGCGATCGCGTTTCATAGTGAATTTCAATTTGCTGAATGAATTCTCGGAAATAGAACCGTCGTTCCGATTCGGATAAGTCACGCCAGAATTGAGGGAAAGAGACAGCTTGCGCGATCGCGCTGAGATTGTCTGGCGGACATTGCGCTATTTGAGCCTGATATTTTCCGATTTCCACCCGCAGTTTATAACGGCGGAGTTGCGCCGTTTCTGGATCGAGAACACCGTGAGTTTCTAACTGAGAAATTTGGGTGAGAATATCTTGTAAGTCTTGAATTTTTGCTTGTAAGGCAGGTTTTTCCTTGGCTAACCCCTGAGATTGCATTTGCGAAACCGCTTTTGGCAGGTCTTCACACACCCGTTCAATGGTCCGATTTAAAAGCTGTTCATAGGGAATCGCTTGACATTGAGGCGAATAAGGACAGTTTTGTGGTCGCAGATAGAGATACTCGCGTTTTTTGCGGTGAGTGGTCACTTGCGTGATTCGTAGGGGACATTGACAAGTTTGACAAACCACTAATCCCGCAAGGGAACGAGGGGCGCTGGCGGTACGAGGAGGAAGCTGACGATTGCGCCGTAACAGGCGATCAATTTGGGCGGCTTCATCTCGGGTAAGAATGGGGACATGGGTATTCGGGATTACATCCCCATCTTTATAGCCTAAATCTCCTCGATACACTGGATTGGTGAGCCAACGGCGACCTGAAGTCACGGAAATTTTTTTTCCATACCGCCGTTCTAAGTAGCGAACTGCACCCCGCAACGAACCGTACAATAAGAAATGTTCAAAAAAGTCTTTTACTACCGGTGCCGTACTGCGGTCGATGATATAACGTTCTTTCCCGCGACGGTAACCATAGGGGGCTTTTCCTGGTGGGGGATGGGCATTCAGACGGCTTCTTGCGTGTCCTTGACGCAGTTTCCGACTCCGTTGTTCTTGATGTAGAGATTCGACAAAGCGGAATAACTGCTGATGATTGGAATTCTCCTCTTCTAAGGTCAAGATATCAGCGCCAAGGGTTTCTAATTGGGCGATCGCGCTTCTTACCTCTTCTAAACTCTCACCCAAATCGCCCCAACGCTTGATGAGGATTGTTTCTGGGGGATTCTCCTGACAGTCTTGCAGCAGTTGTTCCCATTCTTGTCTATCGCCCAGGTCATGATATACCCGATCCACTGTTCTTCCCCAATCAATCGTTTCTTCTGGCGGATCGAGGAGGGGATCGCTATAGCGATAAGCAACAACCTTCATCTCTGACTCAGTTCAATAATATTGCCGTCAGGATCTTTCGTAAATAATGCTGCGCGACCAGAAGAACTTTCTTGAAATGAATATCCCTTTGTGCTGAGATCGGTTTTAATTGCGTCTAAATGATCCACCGCTAATGCCAGATGAGGACATCGTCCCCATTTTTCTGGGTTGGGTTCTGTGGGGGTCCAGTTTTTGTCTTCAATGAGATGAATTTGATAATCTCCCACTTGATACCAAACCCCCGGAAACTTGAGAGAACGCTCAGCTTTGGGTAAGGCTAAGACTCCGGAGTAAAACGATTCTGCTTTTTCCAAATCAGAAACGAGAATTGCCGTGTGGAGATAGCGCGTGACTCCCATCGTTAAGTTGAAACATCCTTTTCTTGCTTGATCCTTGATCAAGTTATCATACCATCGATTTACATCCCTAACCTGTTCGAGCAGTTTTTTAGGAGTTTTTTCCATGGCATGATATCCCGAAAAATTCTTGATACTATAACTATTTGGAAGGTTTGCTACTCTTAAGACAGTGGAATTCAGGGTGCTTATGACACTAGAAATTGTGGCTGAACCTGCTCCTCTCAAAGCAAATGAAGATGGGGTAATTCTTGTTGGGCAAACTCGCGTTACCTTAGATACTGTCGTTGCGGTGTTCAAGCAAGGGGCGACCGCAGAGGAAATTGCTTATCGATATCCATCCCTAGATCTAGCCGACGTTTATGCAACAATTGCCTTCTATCTCAATCACCAATTGAAAGTTGAAGAATACTTGCAGCAGCGACAGCAAAAAGCACAAAAAATTCGTACAATGAATCAAGCAAGATTTGACCCGCATGGCTTACGCGATCGCCTCCTTGCCCGTAGAAAAGAGCAATAAGCATGTTAAAGCTAATTGCTGATGAAAACCTTGATAATACGATTGTTAGAGGATTATTTCGCCGTAAACCAGAAATTGATGTTGTTCGTGTACAAGATATTGGGCTATCAGGTGAAGATGATCCAACTGTTTTAGAGTGGGCAGCCCAAGAAAAGCGCATTCTGCTCACTCATGACGTATCCACAATTACTCACTACGCCTATGATCGAGTCAGGAAAGGTCAGTCGATGCCAGGGGTAATCGAAATCAGCAAAGACGCACCAGTTGGGCGAGTCATTGAAGATCTTTTAGTCGTTGTAGAGTGTAGCTATGAAGGAGAACTAGAAGGTCAAGTTCAGTATCTTCCCGTGGTGAGGCAGTCTAACTTGGTGGTTAATCCTCCTTCGTGGTCCAGACAAATCGGTAGGGCTAGTGTAGCTTAACTTCGTAGAAGAGTGATCGCTAAGATTCCCGCAAGACATAACCGACGCCACGAACCGTTTGAATGAGGCGTTTATATCCCCCTTGTTCAATTTTGAGGCGTAAGTAGCGAATATAAACTTCAATGACGTTCGATTCTCCCCCATGATTATCTTCCCAAACATTTTCTAAAATTTGTTCCCGGGTGAGAACTTCCCCGGGATGGGACATTAGATATTTAAGGAGTTCAAATTCTTTGACGGTTAACTCAATTTTGCGTCCGTTGCGGTTGGCACAGCGATGGGATAAATCGAGCACTAAATCGCTAAATTGTAGTTGTTCGGGAACAGTAGTGGCCGGTTGGAGGTAGAGTTGAACCAGTTGCAGAAATTGGTCAGTTTGGTAAGGGAGTAGAGTATAATCGTCAGCCCCCGCTTCTAAACAGGTCACGCGATCCGGCAACGTATCTTGACTCATAAACAGCAAAATCAGCACCGGATTATTATGTCCTCGCAGTTGACGACACAAGGTCAATCCCGCTTCGCCTAATCGGGCTTGATCAATCACGACTAACGCTGGCTGCAGTTCTTGAAACTGAGGTTTGGCTTGGTCAGGATGGTTGGCAACCGTAACGGTATAGCCGGCATTGGTTAAATCTAAACTGACCGTTTGCGCCAACTGTTGGTCATTCTCAATGAGTAACACTGACGGTTGAGGCATAGTCATCGGATGTTGTCTCCATTAGAGATTAACTCCTACGGTAGCTCGACTGAGGTAGGTTTGGCGATATGGGGTAAACCCCAACCCAGTTTCTCCCGAAGAACGCGGAAAAATTCCGGGCGTTGGAGGCGGATAAAATAAGCGGAGTAGCGCGATCGCGCAAGGTGAACTACATCTTTCGGTTGTACATAACAACCGCCATTGCCATCCACAACCATCACTAATTGATGCTCTTCACTGGCAGAGTGAATAATAATCGGTTCGCGATCCGAGAAAACCAATGCCCGAGAAGCGAGAGAATGGGGGCAAATCGGAACCAACTGCAAAACGGGTACGTCTGGAGTGACAACGGGACCCCCGGAACTGAGCGAGTAAGCAGTGGAACCGGTCGGTGTGGAAACGATAATGCCATCAGCGGCAATATCGACTGGTGCGTGATGACCCACCACCACTTCAAAATGACACAGACTGGTCATGGGTTCTCGATGGAGGACCATTTCGTTTAAGCAAAGGGCTTCCCACTGTAACCGTTCGCCCCGCATCACCTGAACAGTGAGCATGGAACGTTCTTCGATGGTGTAGTTTCCCGCTAAAACTTCTTCTAAGGCGGAGGAGAGTTGATTGACATAGGTTTCTGTTAAAAAACCCATGTGTCCTGTATTGACGGTTAATAAGGGAATGCCATAAGGCGCAAGCTGGCGGAAACCGGATAAAACCGTTCCATCCCCCCCCAAAACCAGACAAAACTTCATGGTTTCATCAAAGCCAGGGGGAATTAACTTATCCAGCGGGGTATGACAGACGGGGCTATCCGGACTGGAATATCCCAACAGTCCACCAACCCCAGTGGCGAGAGCAACCTCCCATCCTTGTTGTTGCAGTTGCGCTTGGACTTGGTTGGCAATGTCGCAAGCAACCGGTTTATTATCGTTATAGATGATGCCTATTTTCGGCACGACGACTAATCCGTGTGTAGAGTGTTAATGTCCACGACAAGAGTGTTCTCTTATCTTAATATTTAAGCAGAAAAAACTGGCTCAAAAGTTGAAATTGAACCCAAAATTAGGATTTAGATTTGAAAGGCGTTTTCTTTTTCTTCTTCGTTTTCTCTTTCTCGTAGTTAATTTCTTTTAATTTTTTCATGATGCGCGAGAAGTATTCCTGTAAATAGGTTTCAACCGTTGTCATCTCATTGGGATTAAACCCAAAGATATCATACACTTCGCTCATGTCGGCATCGAAAGACTGGCCGCTCACTAAAACATTGGCGAAAATTAAGCGATCTGAGGCATTACGGGTCCACTCAAAAAAGCGCATCGCCCGAGAGAGAAACTGTAATAAGCCCATCGGCAAACGAGAAATTTTGGCGGTCTTGCCAGATAAATTTTCACAAAGATTAATAATTTCTTCCGCTGTCCAAGCGCGAGATCCCGCGAGAGGAAAGGTTCGTTTTACGGTTTCTGGCACTTCCACTGCCTGCACCGCAAACTTAGCAATATCCAAGGTATCCATGTAAGCAATGGGGGTACTTTCTCCCGTTACCCACACCGCTTGGTTATCCAAAATGGGAATCGCATATTGCGGGATTAAACCCTGCATAAAGCCGCAGGGTCTAAGAATCGTATAGTCGAGATCAGTTTCAGCTAAGAACTGTTCCGTGCAATGTTTAATATTCATTAGCGGAACATCAGAGTAATTCTCGGCATTGAGGATGGAGAAAAAGATATAGCGTTTTACCCCAGCTGCTTGTGTGGCTTGGATGAGAGCCACTTTGCCATCCCAGTCCACTTCTTTAATACTCAGAGAGTCCGTGGGACGAGCCGTTGCCGCATCAATTACTGCATCAACCCCTTCTAAGGTGCGGGGTAAGGTTTCGGGTTGACATAAATCGCCCTTAACGAGATTTGCCCCCCATTCTTTAAGAAATGTTGCTTTTCTGGGATTTCTGACAAGGCATTTGACTTGATGACCTTCATCAAGCGCTCGCCGAACGACTTGTCTTCCGAGCGTGCCTGTTGCCCCAGCAATCAATATATTCATTTATAAATATGAGAGTATCTTAAACTTTC